>CAYVGP010000108.1:0-4555 GCA_964451135.1 uncultured Methanosarcinales archaeon | reverse complement strand
AACCTTGTAGTCTTCACCTAGACCGTAATTTTGATACTCCTTTATTTTAGTTTGGATGTTGGTTTTTATATTGTCAAAAGTGGTACCATCGTTAACCTCAATTGGGTCACCTTTCCAATATAGTTCTGTATTACCCTTTTTTCTTATCTCCAGCAACCCCAACTCCTTATCCCATTTTGCTGTTGCGACTTCTTCAGAGTTACCCTTCTCCTGTATTTTTTCAATAGTTATTCCTTCGCTATTGCGCATATCAATTCCGTATGATTGTCCGCCATAAGTTATGACTAAGCGATCGCCTTTTTTTTTATAAGCTGTTACCTTGTCGGGATCCAAATTTTGATCAATTGTCTGAAGAATTTGCTTTGGAAGAGAAACCGAAGTGTCACTAAAGCTAAGCGTGATCGTAGAGCTTTCTGCGGAACCACCCGCGCCTGCTTCTTGCCCTGTTTTGCCTTTGACCTCTTGACTAGTTTTCTCCTGCCCACTGTTAAGCCACGCTCGGATTGCCTCTTCTTGTTTTGTCTTTTCTTCTTCGTTTTTTTCACCATTCTTTTTTTGTTTTTGCTTCTTTTGATCAGTCTGCGTGTTGCTGGTTTTCCCAGCTCTTTCCTTTTTTTCTTGTTGTTCGACTTGAACATTTTTTAGCTTACTGATTAAAGCTGTTTTTACTTTCTTTGTGTTTAGCAATGCACCGATATCTTCTCCAACATCCTCCTTCAAAGTTAATTCCTCTTTAGAGGGATCATATGTGCCAATTTCCCTCCCATCCTCTTTTAAAACTAATTTGCCATCATTACTTTTTTCGAAGCTTAACTCCTTTTCGCCGAAGTAGGGTTCGGTAAGCGTGACAACTTCAGTCTGCGTATTAAGATTCACATTAACTTCACTCCCGCTTGCCGCTAATGCCCATTCTCGTAACGTTGTTTCAATAGTTTCGTCAATCTTTCCCTTAAATTCTATGCTCTTCTCTCCAAATTTTATCCCTCTTATTTGATTATGTTGAGGCATAATAAATTGTTCAAGAATAGCTTTAAAAGAGGAGTATGTTTGTAGTTTTGAATCTCTAATTAGCGGTACTTCTTGATAGACTGTCCATAACCCTTGGTCATATTTAACATAATAATCTAGGCTTGCTCGCTTATCAAAAACAATTGCTTTTTCTCCGTTCTCTGCGGCAGCCAATGTTTCAAGTATTAAGAGCGCTAAGAATATAGCCACAGCCATTCTTGTTGTTGTGCGAATATTTCCTAGCTTTCCTCTCATTCAAACCCCTCAAATACTTGTTCGCAGTAGTCTTTGGGCACTGTCCAATAGTTCTTGAAGTTGCGGAGGTACTGGAAGACTTGATTAAGGCTCTTTATTGCGTTGGGGATCTGGCACATGTGAAATGCTGTTCTGCTCTGTGCTGTGTCAGTGCCGGGTTTGTAAAAAATATCGCAAAGACCTCCATAAACAGTCATTCCGATATTTGCTGCATTTGAAAGGAGTTTCTGAACAGTTTCAATGAGATAGTTGAATGCCTCAACGCCTGGAATTGCGTTGACATTCTGCTGTCGTATAAAGACGCACCAGCTTAGCTGCCTGTCCGCATTGCACAAATAAGGGTTTTGCTCCCCTGTTGGCACCTTAAAGCGAAGGCAGGCAGCGTACCTGCACTCAATCTGCCTTGCCTTCTCAAGGTTGTAGATTATTCCGGGAAGGCACAGGGTTGCCATGCTGGAATAAATGCTCTGGCGCGGATCCTTATACACAACCTCTGTGTAGAAGTCCCCCACTTCTTCAGGGACAGCTCTTATTTTTTTAGCACCAGGACCAGCACCCTGAGTGACTTTAATGTCCTTAAAAAGCTCCTGAGGCAGATTGCATGTAGCAACAGCGCACCCGTAACCAAGCAATTTTCCAAAGACCTTCCCAGTCGTGTCAGTTCCTTTTGCAAGCCCTGTGACTGCCTTGGCAGCAGCTTCAAGAGGGGTGAATATCGTGGCAAGAGCGTTCATGACGAGTCCGGAGCTGTGAGCTACATTGTCAATAGTGGTAAGAGTCTTGTAAGTGGTGCACCCCGCCTCCATGTACTGCAGCGTCTTCTTGAGTTTGAGTATTGCTCCTCCCAACTTTGCCTTTCTGTTAAGAGTGTTCTCCTTTATCGCTCTTATCTCTTCGTAAACGTTGTCAGGGAGCTGGCCGAAGGGGTAGTCCTTGAGCTCAATTGTTAGGTTCACAGGGAGGCGCTGCTGCGGATACACCTTGTTGCGCACCCTTGTTGTTATTCCGAGCTCGCACTCAAAGTTGAGGTCTTTTATGGCCGGGTCAATTCCGTCAGGAACCTGCTTGAGCTGGAACCTGTAAATTGGCGTTGTGGAACCCCGCTGGTTGTTGAAGAGCTTGCGGCCGTTTGGAAGCGTGAAGTCCTGGGCATTCTGGTTTGAGCACCCGTTGTCAGTTATTTTGAGGATTTCAATGTCGCCCGCAGAGACAGAGGCAAGCTCAACCTTGAAAAACGCCCTCATTGAGACAAGCTGCATGTCCTGCCTTGATATTGCGGAAGGGCTTGCCTCAACGCTGGAAACATACCACCAGTCCTTCTCCTCCTCCGCCCCCTCGTAGATGGTCACTTTCTGGGTTATCACAGCGGTGTTGCCCGCATAATCAGTCACGTTGAACCTTATCCTCGCGTTCTGTCTCTCAGCCACATTGTCAACCACGAATGTGCAGAGGTACTGGCTTTCTTCCTCAGCACATTCAACCCTTATCGGCTCTGAGCCGGGCTTTATCTGCGAGAAGTCCCCGACTGCCTCCTTCACCCCCGAGGTGCTGTCATTGACGTACAGCTCAAATGTGGCTGAGTTCCCTGCCTTCACAAAATCATCTCCTGTGTCTGTGTCAAGCACAACAAGGCGGTCAAATGAAGGCTTCTCGCTGTCATACACGAGCTCGGCCTGCCTGACTCCCTCAAGGAGGTTGCCAGCGTCATCAGAGCTCGGATAAACTATGAATATCTTTTTCTTCTCGCCCTCGGACTGCGAGCTTACACTGGCTTTCCCAGTGCACTCCCACTCGCTGTTCTTCTGCTCGCACCTGTACATCTGCACCTTTTTTCCATTGTAAACAGGGCTGAGCTTTGAGAGGTCAAGGTAAACAAATGCGTTGCTCATGCCCGCGCCCGACTCCCTTATCCTCGCAACAAAGGTGTTGGATCCTTTGTGAATGTAGCACTGTCCTTCCCTGCACTTGTCTGTGCCAAGAAACACAGCTTCAGGCTTGTCGTTGTCTATGCTCACACCCGCGGAGCACTCCTTCTCTGACTCGTGGCCCTGCAAATCCCGGGCAATGACTTTTATTGAGGGAGGCGCGCCTGCAAGGCGTATCTTCAGGTTGCCAACCCTGCACTCGTTCGTTCCCTGCCTCTTGGAGCACGCAGCAGGAAGATGAAGGTAGTTGTTGTAGTATTTCTCGTCAGAGTAAAGGGGGTTCGTGTTCAGGGAGTGCGCGTCCACAAACACATCAGTCAGGTTGTCCTCGTCAACGCTGAACACAACATCAGCTGTCACCTCTGAGAGCGGGCCGGTTGTGGCGAAGTGCGTTATCTCCTCGCTGCCAGCCATTATCCTGAAGGAGTTGTCAGGGCATATCTCAGGGCTTGAGAAGTCAAGGAATTCCTCTGAGCAGGACATCTCAGACACGTGGAGCGTGTCAAAGCCGTCCCTCGCCATCCTGTCATACGCAACAAGGCAGAGGTTGTGGTTCCCTGTTGAGCTTATTGAGTCGGTTGTGATATAGGAGTCAAAAGAGCAGGGCCTGCTGCCGACGTCAACCTCGTCAGCGAGAACCCCGTTGTCGTAGAGAAGCACCTTCTTCACGCCAGAGCACTCGTTTTGGCAATCCGCTGAGTCGCAGGCGTAGTCTGCTGCCGAGAAGTCAACTGTCAGGTTGTTACCCCTAAGGGAAACCCCCTTTATCTGGACCGCCGGCTTCTTCTCGTCAGGCACCAAGCGAACAACCTTGGACTTGTGCACAACCCTTCCTGCGTCGTTGAGCAGGACATACTTGAATTTAAGGGGCTGGTCAAAGTTGTCAATGCAGGTGCAGTTGTATGTTCCCTCCTCAACTCCCACTGACGAGGGTATCTCAACGCACTCCGGCTCGGAGTCAATCTTGCAGAAGTCATCGCAGCAGTTGAAGACGTAGTTCTTGCCCTGGTACTCTATGCCGACCTTGTCTGTTGTGACGTTCTCGTTGTCTATTTTCGCCACTACGTTGAGAGTCACCCTCTCGTCCTGCCCCGGCCTGTAGAAGCCCTCCACCCCGTCAGAGCCGTAGGCCTTGGCTGAGATGACCCTTGTTATCGCAAGGGTTGAAGCTGACTGGATGGGCAGGAATACTACGAGAAGAACCAGAACCGCAGCTGAAAGTCGCCTCTTTTCCCGCATTTTAGCACTTCTTCTATTTCTGGGTCAAACCTGCAAACGATGATATTTAAATCTTTCTGTGGGCTCTGTCCGATGTACTATCACGTTTTTAGTTTACATTGTTTTTTCTGGTTTTTGGGTGGTTGTAA
>CAYVGP010000107.1:0-4665 GCA_964451135.1 uncultured Methanosarcinales archaeon | reverse complement strand
CCTCCTTTATCCTGTCTGATGCTGGGGGCGGTTCCCATGCAAGACAGGGAGATGCTCTGCTTGTGCGCAAAGCATTCTGCTTTGTTGCGCCAGGCCTCGGGGAGCAGGCAGCAGATTTCTCATTTCAAAAACTATATATACTCTTCTCTTAACCGTTTTAGTCTCACGAAAGGGGAAACAGCTGCCCAAGCCATACTGCAAGAATGGCCTTGCACGCTGCCAGGGCGGGCGTTTTTGGGAGTTAAGAGGTGCATTTAATGGGACATGAGGCAAAATCCTTTGAAGTTAAGATAAACAGGAAGGTTTTTGCAGACTTAAAAAGAGAGCTGAAGAAATCCGATTCCAAAAGAGAGCAAATAATACGGTATTCGAGGGAAACCATACGGCTCTCAAAGCAGGTGATTTCCGCCTTGCACAGGGGGGAAACCAAGAAGGCGAATTCAGCAGTGAAGTCCATGAAAAGAGTCATGGCGTCTCTTTCAAAAATAGCAGACAGCAAAGCCGCCTGGCAGGGGAGCTTCAAGGCTGCTGCGCAGGAATACTCAGAGGCAATGTGCTATTTGTGGTTTGTCCAGAAGGGAACTATTCCCGGGCACAAAGAGCTGAAGGTGGATGCGGAGCACTTTGTGCTTGGCTTGTGCGACTTTGTGGGGGAGTTAGTCAGGAGGGCAGTCAACCAGGGAATTGAGGGCAACTCCGAAGAGGCCCTTCGCATATACAGGTTTGCGCAGAACATATACAACGAGCTCATGGAGCTTGACGTTTATGGAGGGGAGATAAGGAAAAAGATTGACGGAGTCAAGTGGGATATAAAGAGGCTTGAGGAAATGGCCTTTGCGCTCTCCGTGAAGGCCAGAACACAAGGGTTTGAATCATGAAACGCAGCAAGCCAGATGCAAGCAACAAGGAAAAAGTCCTTAATCAAGCCAGAAAGATAATGGATGACTTCCTTGAGGCGCTTGATGAGATGCCTGAAGCTGAGGACTGCTTTCCCAGGGCAACGAAACCGCTGCGGGACAAGGAAAAGAGCAGGGAAAACATTGATGGATTAAGGGAGCTCCTCTTCATGAATGCGCCGAGGCACAACGCAGAATACGTCCTGGCTGAAAAAAAGAGATGGAACTAACCGGGAATGTTTAAGGCAAGATGAAGCCAAACGCACCTGACCAAAAAAGCGTGTTTCTCATGCTCTCAAAGGCCGACATGTTGAGCATTCTGAGCCTTTCGCTCGGGGTCATTGCGATCTTCTTTTCCTTTGAGTCCCTTCCGCATTATTCTGCTGTTGCCATGCTTGTCGCTGCCTTTCTTGATTACGCTGATGGGAAGGTTGCGAGGCGCTTTGGAAGCAGTTCTTTGGGAACCAGCCTTGACACCATAGCGGACATTGTGTCTTTCGGGGTTGCTCCTGCTGCGTTCCTCTACTCGCTTTATCCCGGGGTGTACGCTGGCGCAGCGTACTTGACTCTTGTCATTGCAGGGGCACTTCGCCTCTCAAGATTCAGTGTTTTGCCGCAGAGAAAATACTTTTCAGGGGTGCCTATAACCATGAACGGCATTGTATTCCCTCTGATATTCTATGCCGGCCTCCCTCCATACTCCCTTCCTTTCTTTGCATTGACCATGTCACTGCTCATGGTTTCAAGGAAACGGATTCCTAAGCTAAGATGAACAAAAAAAGGGGAAAGAAAAAAAAGGGGCAGCTCAAAGTCACTGCACCAGTAAGTGCTGCGGAGAATGTTCTCACCCAGCACAACAAGAAGTTCTTTGACATAGTGGGCGTCGTGCTATTGGTTTCTCTGGCTTCCTTCCTATTCCTGAGCCCTGTATCAAAGCTCTTCACCTCTCCTGAGCTTCTCGTTCCCTTTGTGCAGGGATTTGGCCAGTGGGCTTGGGGAGTGTTCTTTTTCTTGCAGTTCTTTCAGGTTGTTGTCTCAGTTATACCCGGCCAGGCGCTTACGTTCATAGGGGGTTACCTCTTTGGTTTCTGGATCGGCTTTCTTCTCAGCCTGTTCAGCACAATGGCAGGCTCTGTGTTTGTTTTTTACCTGTCAAAGAAGTTCGGAAAGCCGCTTGTGCTTTCTTTTGTGAGCCCGAAGGAGATTGCGCATCTCAGCGCATTCTTTGAGAGAAGGGGCTTCATGGCGCTGGTTATTGCGAGGACAATACCCTTTTTTCCAAATGACGCCATAAGCTTTGTTGCAGGCCTCACAGACATCTCATACATTGATTATTCTGTTGCAACGTTCATAGGCTTCATTCCGTATATGCTCCTCCTCACGCTTTTCGGAACCCGCTTGTCTGAAGGGATTTTTGACACCCTGAGTTTTCTCCTGCTGCTTCTGGTGTCTGTTGCAGCCCTCATTTACTTCTTCAGAAAAAGAATCCGCCTCTTGTTTCTCAAGGAGCTCAGAAGCGTGGAGGAAGAGTTCAGAAGAATGGAAGAAGAACTACTCGCAGCCAGGTAGGGCTTTTGGGTTCCTCTAAAACAGAATGCGGATCAGGGCAGCGCCCAGAAAGTAGCTTCTTGTCACCAGGGACTCAAGTGCAAGATTCGCCAGTTTTTTCAAGGCAGGCCTTTTTTTCCTGTGAATCAGGGTTTCGCAGTCAAGCGTGCCATGCACAAGCCCTGCGAGAAAAACCCCTATGAGGAGAGGGGCCAGGCTTGAGGCATCAACATATAACGCCGCGAGGGAGAACAAGAGGTAAAGGGAGTGCCTCCCAATCAATCGGCCAATCCCCTTTTTGCCTGCTTTTCTCTCTCCAACAAGCAAAAGCAGGGCGGTTGCTGCCAGAAGAGCAGCCCCCCTAATGTCGCCGAGGTAACCAATCCAGAACGCGACCAAGTAGGGAAGCCCCAGTCTGATAGCTGAGAAAGCCCTTTTTCCCGGCCTTACCTCCTCAGGGCTGTTTGCTGCAAGGCCCACCCCTCCCAGAATGCCGAGATAAGCTATGATGGCTGCACCCAGCTGGTTCCATGGCATGGGGGTTAATAGGAGCGTCTCATATAAAAACATTCCTGCCCCAAGATTCGGCATCGTTAGGATAAGGAGCGCTAAATATCTCTGCATCTTCAGAAACAGATAACACGGGCCTGCTTAACCTGACGCCATCCCGAGATTCTGTTTAAGGAGGGTTCGCAGGCTTATTTGTTCCCCGCTTTTGTTCCCCAATACCGATAGCTTTTTATAATAATAAGCCCACTCCTTTGCCAGCACGAGGCGAGATTTCCCTTACAGGGATTAATAAACAACGGGGGTGCAAATGCCCAAATTGCTGGAAATAAAGGGCCTGGAAGTGAGCGTGGAAGGGAAAAAGGTACTCAGGGGAATAAACCTCACAATAAGGCAGGGAGAGGTTCATGCGCTGATGGGGCCAAACGCCTCTGGAAAGAGCACTCTTTCTTTTGCATTAATGGGCCATCCCCGCTACTCCATAGACAAGGGGAAAATAATCCTTGACGGAGAGGACATAACAAACGCTCCGCCTGACGAGAGGGCGAGGAAAGGAATGTTCCTTTCCTTCCAATATCCAAGCGAGGTTCCAGGAGTAACCTTATCAAACTTCCTGCGTACAGCACTAAACGCCAAGCTCGGGGGCAAGGGGCCTGTTCCGGTGCTTGAGTTCAAGAAGATTTTGGAAGAAAAGCTTGAGCTTCTCAAGATGGACAAGAACTTTGCGTCAAGGTACCTCAACCAGGGCTTCTCAGGAGGGGAAAAGAAGAGGTCAGAGATACTCCAGATGGCAGTGCTTCAGCCTGAATTCGCAATCCTTGACGAAACAGACTCAGGGCTTGACATTGACGCGCTGAGAATAGTTGCAAAGGGAATAAACTCCTTAATCGGGCCTAATCTGGGAGTGCTCTTAATCACCCACTACCTCAGGATACTCCACTACGTCACCCCTGATTTTGTTCATGTGATGATAAATGGCAGGATAGTCTCCTCAGGCACAAAGGAGCTTGCTGAAAAGCTGGAAAAAGAGGGCTACTCCTGGCTCACAGAAAAAGAAGGGGAACAAGAATGAGCAGGGGGCAAGCACTGGCAAAGGACTACTCAAAGTACGGCTTCTCCATGCCTGACAAGAGCGTGTTCAAGACTCCGAAGGGACTGAGCGAGGAAACTGTCCGCACAATATCGCGCATAAAGAGCGAGCCGGAGTGGATGCTGGACATCCGGCTCAGGGCCTACAAAGCCTTTTTGGAGAAGCCAATGCCGTCATGGGGCCCTGACCTTTCAGACATTGACTTCGGGGAGATAACCTACTACGTGAGGCCAAGCGAGAAAAAGGCAAAAACCTGGAAAGAGCTGCCTGAGGAAATAAAGAAAACATTTGACCGCCTAGGCATACCCGAGGCGGAGAGAAACTTTCTGGCAGGAGTCGGGGCCCAGTACGACTCAGAGGTCATCTACCACCAGACAAGGAAGGAGCTGGAGAAAAAAGGGGTTGTGTTTCTTGACATGGACACAGCACTGAAGAAGCACCCTGAAATCGTTAAGAAGCATTTCTCAACAATAGTGCCTCTGAACGACAACAAGTTCGCCGCCCTTAACACAGCTGTGTGGAGCGGGGGCTCCTTTGTTTATGTTCCGAAAGGAGTCCGCGTGGAAATATCCCCATAAAGCCAGTTCCAGCGTGGCAGTGCCGGAGACTGCTACAGCTGCATCG
>CAYVGP010000106.1:0-4688 GCA_964451135.1 uncultured Methanosarcinales archaeon | reverse complement strand
AGGAAGCCTGCTGAGATAATAAGCTCCGCAGGGGCAAGAATAGTTAGGAAGAGGTCCTGGCTGTTCGGAATAATCAGAGCCATTGAGGCGAGAGGAGGTGGCTGAAAATGAACGAAGCGGATAAAACAAGAAAGGAACTCACAGACCTTATCATTGAGGAGCTTGACAACATGAAAGCTGAAAGAAGAGAGGAGTACAACGCATTGCAGGCGCTCACCCACACTTATTACAACGGAAGCGTGCCTGCGGAGAGAAACTACGCAGAAAACAAGATGGAGAATTACAGGGAGAAGGGCCTTGTCAAGCTGGAGAAGAACAAAGCTCCTGAGCTGGCATACAGGATGAGGGACAACCCTCCCAGACTGCTCGGGTGGGCGAAAAGTCTTGCTGAGGCAGTTGTCAAGTCCTATGAGAAGCCGAGGTACGTTCTCACCGAGAATGGGAAGCTATTTGTGGAAGGGGAAAAAGCAAGGATTGAGAGAATAAGCGAGGAACTCATGAAAGAGCCGGACAAGGCAGAGGAGATAATAAAGAAGAGCGGCTATTCTCCCGGAGACCTCCTTGTCAGGAAAATGCTTCTCAACGGCAACTTCAAGAGAGCGGAGCTCGGGTTTTTCTCAAAAATAAAGAGGGTGGGCACTGTGCTCCAGTTCAGCATACCTGAGGAGCTTTACATAAAAAGCAATGCGAAGAGCAGTGGCTACGACGCCTACAGGGCGGCTGACACCATCATAGACGGCAACCCTGACGGCGTGATAAAGCCCCCGGAGATGTAGGCAGGAGCTAGGAGGGGGAAGGTCGCCTTCTCCGGGAAAAGGTCAGCTCCCACAGCTTTTTGAAGTGCTTCCTGTACGCGGATATCATCTCCCTGTTCCTGCTGAGCACAACGCGGAACCTCTTCTCAGTGTAGATGAAGGTAACAATCAGGTTGTCAGACATGGTTACGCAGGCAGGCCCGCACAGCACAGAGTCAAGAAACCTTATGTTGAAGCTGGGCCACTCAATCATCCTGAAATCAAAGTACTTTCTTGACTTCGGGTCATTATACGCTATAAGCCTGCACGGAATTTTGTTGCGCAGCCTCTCAGCGTGCCACCTGTTGCTGAATTCCCTGCCGTAAATCCTCGCGAGGTCCCATGAGAAGCCGAACCCGACAAGCTCGTCTGAGGGGGACGAGACAAGCTCCATCCACGCCCTCCGTATTCCGGCAACTCCTGTGTATATCTTTATCTCCCTGTTCCAGACATTGTTGAAGAAGGACGAGTAGTCAAGGGCGAAGTCCCTGCTGCGGATTCTTATCCCCACAGGGTTCTCGGACCACAGCACTATGAGCATGACGTCATCGCAGCAGAATGTTGTTATTGCCGAGGATTCCTCCTCGCTTAGAAGGCTCAGCTCTGAGAACGGGAGGTCTATCTCCTCGCTTGTGAGAACCCTGAGGGCGATATTCTCTTTTTCCCTGCGTGCGTTCCACACATGGAAATACTCGGGAATTGTTTCCCTGAAGCGAATGATTGTGCCGTGAACAAGAATCTCCTTCTTCATCTCGAGCATTATGTTGAGGGCTGTCCTGATTCCCTTCTTTGAGGAGAAAAGCTCAACCACGGGAAGAGATGCTGAAATCTTTCTCATGCCCTCAAGCTCGGGGAGTATCTCTGCAAGGCGCGACTCGTCCTCCTTGAGCAGCTCAAGAAAGTGCCTCGGCTCAGCAGGGATGAAGTGCTTTTTCCCCTGCTTGAGAATCGTTGAGACAAGGCCCTTGGATATGAGCTTTGAGAGCCTGTCGTAGGTGAAGGTCCTGTTAGCCCCTGTTTTTCTTGCAAGAGAGCTTGCTGTTGCCGCCCCCATCTGCAGGAGTGAAATGTAGAGCCTTACCTCCGCCTCTGTCAATCCAAAGCGCTGCAGCACCTCTTCCTTCTCCATGCAGCAGGGAAGATTTCCCAGTATAAAAATGTTGTCTTATTATAAGACAACAAAGAAATATATAGTTGTTTTTACCATTAAAGAGTGGTGATAAAATGAGTCTTGAGCAAAAAATATCAAAAAAGGAAAGCCACATACCGAGAATTGAGAGGATAGAGGGGCTCCTGCCGGGAAACAACACACTCTACGCCATAAGAACAGACGAGAACGAGGTGGGCAACCACTACCTCCCCCTTCACGAAGAGCTTCTCAGGATTGCGGAGAAGAAGGGGTTCCTGGTGCCTGGCAAGAGCAGGATAATAGACACCAGCTCCTCAAACTCCGCCATCTCCCTTGCTTATGTTGCAAAAGAGATGGGCTACCCGATAAAGCTGATAATTCCGCACGAGCTTGAGGAAAAGGTCAAGAAATACACTGTTGAGCAGATAAGAAGGCACAATGGAGAGGTCTTGTTCCCTGACAAAGACATAATGAAGAACCACAGGTACGTTGGTGCGTGCGCCAAGCAGCTGGAAAGGATGATAAAAACAAAGGAAGAGGATGACTTTGTGCTTAACCACTCAAGGATATACGAAACAATAGATGCGCTGGAAAGGGTGATAGAGGAGGCATGGGAGAAGGCAGGGAACCCGAAAGTTGACTACCTTGTTGTAGCCCTGGGAAACGGGGCAACGATTCTCGCCCCTGGAAAATACCTCAAAGAAAAGTTCGGCACAAAGGTTGTGGTGTGGGAGCCATTCACCTCAGGCCTCGCGTGGGAGATGAAGGAGGCAGGCACAACAAAGGTCCAGAACATAAGAAACGGCCCCTACGAAAAGAAATTCGGCCTGCCGAAGGGGGCTGCGCTGCACAACATATACGGAACAGGCGTCCCTGACGTGAAATTTCCCTTCCTCAAAGCAGCAATGTTCGGGGGGAAGCTCTACGGAATGGCTGTGGACCAGGCAAAGATGAGGATGCTGAGGGGAGAGGCAACAGAGGAGGAAGTCAGGGAGCTGATGAAGCAGGACTTCAGGCAATACAGTGCGGTGATAGACGAGGTTGAGCTCGCAGCAAACGAGACAATGATAAGAAACTTCAAGAAGGCAGGGGGAAGCGAAGAGCTCGTTAAAAGCCTCATGCAAAAGGGGGAAATCACTGGGTACGAGGCAACCCACAGGGAACTGCTTGAAAAGGGTTACTTTGTGGGCAGGTCTGCTGCTGCCTCTGTTGCTGTGGCGAGGAGCATCGTAGAGAAGCACGGCATTGAGAACAGCAACATCGCAGTGTTCTTCTATGACTCCATGAAGAAGTATTTATAAACAAAGGGAAATCCCTCATCACTGACAAATATGGTCAAGGACTCGGAAACCACAGTGGAGGAGCTGAAGGAGAAGATAAAGAGATTCTGCGACGAAAGGCAGTGGGACCAGTACCACAACGCAAAGGACCTCGCGATCGGGATTATAACCGAGGCAGCAGAGCTCCTGGAGCACTTCAGGTTCAAGAACGCAGAGGAAACACTGCAGTCCTTTGAGAACAAGGAGACAAGGGAGGAGATAAGCGACGAGCTTGCGGACGTCCTCATATTTGCTTTGAGGCTTGCCCAGAAATACGGCATAGACGTTAGCAGAGCGGTTGAGAACAAGCTTGAAAAGAACGCGGAAAAGTACCCTGTTGAGCTTGCAAGGGGCTCCAACAAGAAGTACAGCGAGCTTGGGAAAGAGCGTAAAAAAGAGGAGTGAAGCGGAAAAGGGCCTGCATGCGCAATGCCAATCAAGGAGCGTGGTAACAATGCCGTACAAGTTTTCGCCATCAACGCTTAGCATACTGAAGGAGTGCCCGAGGTGCTTCTGGCTCCAGTTCAGGAAGGGCATAAAGAGGCCTGCGGGCATATTCCCGTCCCTGCCGAGCGGCATGGACAGGATACTCAAGGAGCACTTTGACAGGTTTCTTGAGAGAGGAATGCTTCCGCCAGAGCTCAAGGAGATTGAGGGAGAGGTTCAGCTCTTTTCTGACAGGGCGCTGCTTGAGAAGTGGAGGAACAACTTCCGCGGCATAAGCTGGCAGGACGAGGAGGGAAACATTTTTCGCGGAGCTGTTGACAACATACTAGTTAAGGGGGAAAAGCTCATAGTGCTTGACTACAAGACAAGGGGCTACCCCCTCAAAGAGGACACAGCAAGCCACTACGACGACCAGCTCAGCATCTACAACCTTTTGCTTAGAAAAAACGGCTACGAAACAGAGGACTACAGCTACCTTCTGTTTTATTATCCCGACACTGTTAATGAAAACGGCGACATAGTGTTCCACACAAGGCTCATCAAGGTTGAGGTCAGGGTGGAGAACGCTGAGAGAATATTCAGGGAAGCGGTTGAGCTGCTCAGAAAAGAGGCAATGCCTGACTCCTCGGATGAGTGCGACTACTGCAGGTGGGCGTCTGAGTGCTCGTTCTAGGAATTTCAAGCCCGCAAGGCGCAATCATAGTTTGTAATCTTAATTAAGACTACAAAAATTTATATTCATTCTTC
This sequence comes from uncultured Methanosarcinales archaeon, assembly GCA_964451135.1. Taxonomy (GTDB): domain Archaea; phylum Nanobdellota; class Nanobdellia; order Woesearchaeales; family JAADFO01; genus CAYVGP01. The sequence goes on along the minus strand of CAYVGP010000106.1, from coordinate 252 downwards.
ACCATAAAGTAGTTATGAATGCCAGCAAGAACCTTGAGAGCATTGTAAATGAAGAGGAAAAGAGCCGGGGCCTTGCATCAAAGATGGCAAGCCGCAGCTTCCTTCTCAGCACATCAGCGTACGCAGTGGCAGCATCAGGCCCTCTCGGAGCAGCCGCATGGACAGGCGCTTACCTCCTGGCTTATCTCACGGAAAAAATCTTGTCAAAGAAAAAGAACGAGATCACAAAAGAGGGCATCAGGGACCAGATAA
>CAYVGP010000105.1:0-4722 GCA_964451135.1 uncultured Methanosarcinales archaeon | reverse complement strand
CGGCGTGCTCATAAAGGGGGGCGAAAGCCTGGAAACTGCCCATAAAATAGACACCATAATCTTTGACAAGACAGGAACCATCACCAAGGGAGAGCCGGAAGTCACAGACATTATCGCGCTCAAGGGCTTTACGCAGCACGAGGTGCTGAGGCTCGCTGCCTCAACCGAGAAGAACTCTGAGCACCCCCTGGGAGAGGCCATTGTGAAGCGGGCAAAGGAAAAAAAGCTGAAGCTCTCCGACCCGAAAAAGTTCAGGGCAATCGCAGGGCACGGCGTGGAGGCCAAGGTTGACGGCAGCTATGTTGTGCTTGGCAACCTCAAGCTTATGAGGGACGAAAAAATAGACGTCGGGGAGCTGGAAAAGGAAGCAGAGCGCCTCTCAGCAGAGGGCAAGACTCCAATGTTCATCGCTGTGAACAAGATCCCCGCAGGAATAATAGCTGTGGCAGACACTGTGAAGGAAAACTCTGCGAAATGCGTTGAGGAGCTGCACAAGCTCGGCGTAGAGGTTGTGATGATAACAGGCGACAACAGGAGGACTGCTGAGGCGATTGCGAAGCAGGTAGGGATTGACAGGGTCCTTGCAGAGGTTCTTCCCGAGGACAAGGCAAAGGAGGTCAAGAAGCTTCAGCAGGAAGGCAAAGTCGTTGCCATGGTCGGGGACGGAATCAACGACGCCCCTGCGCTTGCCCAGGCGGACGTGGGCATAGCAATCGGCACAGGGACGGATGTTGCGATGGAGGCCTCTGACATTACGCTGATAAGCGGGGACTTGAGGGGGGTTGTGACTGCCATCCAGCTGAGCAAAAAGACCATGAGAATCATCAAGCAAAACCTGTTCTGGGCGTTCTTTTACAATGTTGCCGGAATCCCAATTGCGGCAGGGGTGCTGTATCCTTTCACAGGAACACTGCTGAGCCCGGTAATAGCAGCAGCTGCCATGGCATTCAGCTCAGTGAGCGTTCTCACAAACTCGCTGCGCCTGAGAAGGTTCAAGCCCGTTGAGTACGGAAAAGGAGAGTGATGAGGCAGCGCTATGAGCTCAATTTACGACAAGCCACTGCAAGAGGTTTCTAATGAGGAGCTGAAGCAGCTCGTTGGAAAGAAGTACGGGGAGGTTGCAGCCTGCCCTCTTGACAAGCACGGCTTTCCCACTGGCAAAGAATTCGCTTTAGCTGTCGGATACCCCCGGGAGGAGCTTGACAAGTTGCCCGGCTCGTTGACAGAATCATTTGCAGGCCTTAACTGCCCGCCCTCATTTCAGGAAATGAAAAAAGGCGATGTGGTTCTTGACATTGGCTGCGGGGCAGGGCTTGACTTGTATTTTGCTTCCCGCAAGGTAGGGGCCCGGGGAAAGGTTTACGGCATAGACATATCAGGGGAGATGGTGGGCAAGGCAAAAAGGAACATGCAAAAACTTAACCTGAACAACGTTGAGGTAAAACAAGCCTGTTCAGATGACATCCCGCTGGAGAACTGCTCGGTTGATGTTGTCACAAGCAACGGCATCTACAATCTCTCCCCTGACAAGAAAGCAGTGTTCATGGAGGCCTTCAGGGTCCTGAAGCATGGCGGAGTTCTCTGCTTTTCCGAGATTGTTCTGAGCCGGGAGCTGGAAGAGGAAACAAGAAAAAACGTCAAGGACTGGTTCAGGTGCATCGGCGGCGCCCTAACGATGGAAAAATTCGCAGCTGTCATGAAAAAGGCAGGGTTCAGGAACGTGGAAACTCTCTCCACTTCCAGAAACGCGCGATGCGGGCACAAATACGCTGTAGTGGCGAACATAATGGCAAGGAAATAGGGGGGATTGCGAAAAATTGCGTCGCACATCGCTCACAGTCACAGTGGAAGGCAGGGGGTCGGAAGGCGCTGAGAGAAAACAAAAACCTCTGCACCAGCGCACCAGAGGCAGCCGCCCCTGAAACAGGGCAGCCCCGAGATGCTTCGGGCAGGCACTAAAAAAAGCGCCGGCTCTGATGCCGGAAAAACGCGGAAAGGGTTGGTAAAAATGAAGAAAAACACGTTTTACGCAGGAGTGATTGCGTTGGTTTTTGTAGTGGGCTCATTCGCCATGTTCATGGGAGGAATGGGCGGCTCTTCAAAGCCAATGTCCCGGACTGCCGGAAACTCAATGGCTGGCCACCACGGCAACGCGCCCCGGGCTGCAGCGCAGCCCCAGCAGGGACTTAAAGTCGGGGAACCTGCACCTGATTTCACCCTCACAAGCATTGACGGCGAAACCGTGAGGCTCAGCGATTACAGGGGGAAAAACGTGGTGCTGTTCTTTAACGAGGGAAGCATGTGCTACCCTGCGTGCTGGAACCAGATAAAGGCATTTGCGAGAGACAGCCGCTTTAATGACGGGGACACCGCCACTTTCTCAATAGTGGTGGACTCCAGGAAGGAGTGGGAAAAGATTGTGAGGAAGGTGCCTGAGATGGCGCAGGCAAAGATACTCTTTGACACCGACAAAAGGGTTTCGTCAGCCTACGGCGCCCTCTCCATGAGCTCCTCAATGCACAAGGGCTCCCTTCCCGGCCACACATACTTCTTGGTTGACAAGCAGGGACTTGTGGCGTATGTGTTTGACGACCCCTCAATGGCGGTCAGGAACAACATGCTGGCAGACAAGCTGGCAAGCCTGGAGGCATCATGAGATGGAGGTCCTCATTGTAACTTCCCTGATAACAGCCTTTATTGCAGGTCTGGCAGCCCTGTTCGCGCCCTGCTGCATCTCTGTGCTTCTGCCCAGCTACCTTGGCTCAATATTCAAGCAGAAGCGCAAAATCATGCTGATGACCTTTGTGTTCTTCCTCGGGCTTGCCACTGTGTTCCTGCCTCTCGGCCTCGGTGTTGCCGCGCTTGGCCAGGTTTTCAAGGAATACCACAACGTCATTTACCTTATAGGCGCGTCTCTTCTCCTGTATTTTGGCGCAGTGCTTCTCTTGGGGTATCATCTCTCCCTCAAGCCCTTCTCTGCGCCGGGCGTGAAGGTCACAGGCTCCGGCTCGGTCTATGTGCTGGGCATATTTTCCGGCTTTGCAACCCTGTGCTGCGCGCCTGTGCTTGCAGGCGCCCTCACGCTCTCGCTTCTTCCGGGCTCTCTGTTCTGGGGAGGCGTCTATTCCCTGGTGTATGTTTCAGGCATGGTTGCTCCCCTGTTCGCGATAGCGTACTTCCTTGACAGGATAAACTTCACGGAAAGGTTCATGGTGCTGAAAAAGCGCATCTCATACAGCGTGCTGGGAAGGAAGGTGCAGGTCTCGGTGTCAGAGCTGGTCTCAGGCGCCATATTCCTGCTCATGAGCATCCTGATATTCTATCTTGCGCTCACCAACAGGCTCTCCTCAGACTCCTCTGTCCAGGTCAGCACCAACATATACCTTGCCAATCTTGACTCCCTTGTAACCAGGCTCATCGCAGGGATTCCTGAGGGGGTGCTGCTTTTTGTTCTTGCTGCTGCCCTCTCGCTCGGAGCCCTGCTTGCTCTCAGAAGGATTTTCAGGAAAAACAAGAGAAAAGAGTGATTGCAGTTTAGCAGGCGTGAAAACATGCCCCTGCTGAGCTGCAATAACAAAAACAAGGAGGAGGTGGAAAGAATGCAGACAATTAATTTGTGCGGCAAGGGCCATTGCCCGCAGGTAGTGGCCACAGAAGAAGAAGTTAAGATAGGCGAGGACGGAAACCTCGTGACATTGAAGCCGGAGGAGTGGAACGCCCTCGTGGACCACATAAAAGAAGGCCGCATAGGCAAGCTGTAGTTGTTTTTTTTGTTTTCAGGAAAGAAGAGGAGGGTGTTAGCCGGGCCTGCCACGCCTTAGTCCGCTAGCACCCCTCCTTGCCCACAAGCTCTGCATCAAGGCGGCACTCCCCGCAATTTGCTCCTTCACTCCGAAAGGGTTGGGCACTACGATGCTGGTCATGGCTCAGCCCGGGCAGGAAAACCGCAAAAAGGATTTCAGAGGTGCGTTGGGATGAAGAGAAGACACGAAACCAGAAGCCGGAACAAGAAAAGGCACGCCCCCAGCATCTACGCGCTGGTCGTGGCCGTAGTCGCAGCACTCGCCCTTCTGATTGCAGCAGGCTTTCTTCTGAAGCTGAGGCTGGCATCAATGATTGAGTCAGAACAAAGCGTGTCTGTCTCCAGCCCTCCTCTTGCAAAGGGCGGCTCAGGACTTCCCCTGGCTCCTGACCCCATTGCCGGGAGCGAAGACGCGGAACTCACCATAACCTACTTTTACGACTACCAGTGCCAGTGGTGCAGGAAATTTGACATTGAGACGTTTCCACTGCTGAAAAGGGAGTACATTGATACAGGCAGGGTGAGATTCGTGTTCAAGGACTTCACTTTTCTGGGGAGTGACTCCAAAAGGCTGGGGCTGGCTGCTGAGTGCGTTTACCAGAAATACGGGGCTAAACGCTTCCTTGACTACCACCTCTGGATTTACAAGAACCAGAAGAAGAAAAACTCGGGATGGGGAAGCATGAGCAACCTCATGAATTTCTCTTCCCAGCTTGAGTGGCTGGACACAGCTTATCTCAGGTCATGCATTGAGAACAACACCTACGTGCAGAAAGTGAGGCATGACACCTACAGCGGGATGATGCAGGGGGTTTCTTCCACCCCCACTTTCATCATCAGAGGAAGGAAGGTTTCAGGAGCGCAGCCCTACTCTTTCTTCAGGAGGATTATTGAGAGCTTCTCAGCTGCTCCGAACAGCA
>CAYVGP010000104.1:0-4725 GCA_964451135.1 uncultured Methanosarcinales archaeon | reverse complement strand
TGCACTAACCCTGAGAGAATAAGAAAGGCTGTCTCATCCAGCGCCTGCAACGCTCTGCTTCTCAAGGTTAACCAGATTGGAACACTCACAGAGGCATTGGAGGCATTCAGCATAGCATCATCCGCAGGGTGGCGCACAGTTGTCTCTCACCGCTCAGGAGAGACAGAGGACTCGTTCATAGCAGACCTTGTTGTTGGCATCGGCGCAGGGCAGTCAAAGTTCGGAGCCCCTGCCAGAAGCGAGCGAACTTCAAAATACAACCAGCTCCTCAGGATAGAGGAAGAGCTGGGCGAGAATGCCGTTTACGGCTTTAACAGGGGGTGAGCTTTTGCAACCAGTCATTCTCGTAGTCTGCGACGGCCTGGGGGACAGGCCATGCCCTTCACTGAATAACTTGACACCTCTCCAGGCAGCAAGAACGCCCTCCCTTGACGCTCTTGCCTCCAGAGGAATCTGCGGGCTCCAGCACACTATTGGAAGGGGCATAAGGCCCGGAAGCGACGTTTCGCATTTAGCAATATTCGGCTACGACCCTGCTGTGTATTATCCTGGAAGGGGTGTTTTTGAGGTCCTCGGCATTGGGATGGGCATTGGCAAGGGAGACGTTGCATTGAGGGCAAATGTTGGCACCCTCAGCCAAGATGGGGTGATTCTTGACAGGAGAGCAGGAAGGATAGAGTCGGTTGCGGAGCTGGTGAAGGGCCTTGATGGAAAAGTAATAAGGGGTGTGACTTTTATTGTCAAGCCAGGGCTTTCCCATCGCGCTGGCATAATCATGAGGGGAAAGGGGCTCAGCGACGCTATCACAGAGCAGGACCCTCACGTGACAGGCGTTGCTCCCCTATCTGTCAAGCCCAAGGATTCTTCAAAAGAGGCAGAGTTCACAGCAAAAGTTTTGAACGAGTTCCTTGAATTTGCAGCAGAGCACCTCGCAAGCCATCCCCTGAACAGGGAGAGGGAGAAAAAGGGGCTGCCCCCTGCTAACGTGATGCTTGTCAGGGGCGCAAGCGAGTTTCACCCTGTTGAGCCGATTCATAAAAGGTTTTCCCTTAAGTCTGCGTGCGTGGCAGGAGCCCCGCTTTACAAGGGAGTTGCCAAGTACGTAGGCATGGACATCGTTGATGTTGAGGGGGCAACAGGGCTTCCAACAAGCAATCTTTCTGCGAAGTTTTCAAAGGCACTTGAATTGATAAAAAGCTACGACCTCGTATTTGTCCATATCAAGGCAGCGGACAACCTTGCGGAGGACGGGAATGCTGTTGGAAAGAGGGATTTCATAGAAAGAATAGACAAGGCGGCTTCAGCCCTTCTCAAAGCAGATGACGCTCTTGTGGTTTTCACAGCAGACCACTCCACTCCCTGCACTATGAAGGCGCACTCAGGGGACCCTGTCCCGATAATGTTTGCGGGCAATGGGGTGAGGCCTGACTCTGTCAAGGCTTTTGACGAGATTTCCTGCGCCCAGGGCGGCCTCGGCCACCTGAAGGCCCTTGACATAATCCCCGAGATTCTCAACATAACCGGAAGGGCTAAGCTTTACGGCGCATGACAGATCTTCTTTTGGACAGGTTTCAGGGCTTATTCTGCATCATGCAACAGAAAAGAAATCCGCTTCCTCTTCCTCTCCTTCTCTCCTGAACTCTGCGTAGTGGCAGTAGTAATACACTCTTATTCTTGAGGGTGCAATAACCTCTTTTATGCCGAGAAACTCTGTTATCTTTCTGATAATGGCTTTTTCCATAACCTTGTATCTCCTGTCCATCACTATGTCTATGTCAAGCGTGGAGTCAAACCTTACCAGAAGAAAATTCACGAACCCCTCCTTGTTGAAGGAGAACTCCCATTTCTCAACGTACTCTTCCTTGTAAACCCTCCTGAAGTCAAGCATGGGCTCTGTCCTCTGCAGCCTTGCCTTCATGCCCAGCTGGCTTACTGTTGGTTCTTTGCCCTTGCTCAGGTAGTCAAGGAGCTGGCGAAGCTGGTGCCTTCCCTGGGCCTTGTATTCCTCAACGTAGTTCTTGTCCCCCCTGATGAGGTATGTCTTGTAAACATTCCAAGAGGAGCCCTTCTCCCTCCTTGCCTCTATTCTTATGTCTACGCGCTTTCCCTTCTTCTCGAACACTATGAGGTCGTTGCTTTCCGCTATTTTTTTCCATTCCATCTTCTTGTCAGGCAGCATTATTCAAAAGAAAGGAAAAAAGTTTTAAATGTGTTTCTATTCTGCGAACCCCTTATCACATCATTCCGCCCATGCCTGGGCTTATTGAGGGATTTTCTTTCTTCTCCTCCTTCTTCTCAGCCACAAGCGCCTCTGTTGTGAGCACAAGGGATGCTATGCTCACAGCGTTCTGAAGAGAGCTTCTCGTGACCTTTGTGGGGTCAATTATTCCTGCCTGCATCAGGTCTGTGTAGTCCCTTGTCTTTGCGTCAAAGCCGTAGTTCTCCTTCTTTGCCTGCTTCACATGCTGCACAATCAGGGCTCCCTCCTCTCCTGCGTTGCAGGCAATCTGCTTCAGTGGTTCCTCCAGCGCCTCCCTGAGTATGTCTGCGCCTATCTTTTCGTCTCCCTCAAGCTTCAGCGAGTCTATTGCTTCCTGGGCCATCAGTAGCGTTACTCCTCCTCCTGCAACAACGCCTTCCTCCACAGCGGCCCTTGTTGCAGACAATGCGTCCTCCACCCTCGCCTTCTTCTCCTTCATCTCTGTCTCTGTGGCTGCTCCCACGTTTATGACTGCAACGCCTCCTGAGAGCTTGGCAAGCCTCTTCTCAAGGTCCTCTTTCTCAAACTTGGAGTCCGTCTTCTCAAGCTGGGCCTTTATCTGGGCAATCCTCTTCTTGACCTCTTCTTCCTTGCCCGCGCCCTCAACGATGGTTGTTGTGTCCTTGTCAACCTTTATGCGCTTGGCAACTCCGAGGTCGTTGAGCTCCACGTGCTCCAGAGTCATCCCCTTCTCCTCGCTGATGACCTTTCCTCCTGTGAGCACTGCTATGTCTTCAAGCATTGCCTTTCTGTCGTCTCCGAAGCCGGGCGCCTTCACTGCCACAACCTTTATGGCTCCTCTTATCAGGTTCAGCACTATTGTGGCAAGGGCGTCCCCCTCAATGTCCTCTGCTATTATCAGCAGGGGCTTGTTCTGCGAAGCCACCTTTTCAAGCAGCGGAACAAGAGTTTTCATTGAGTCAATCTTCTTGTCGTATAGCAGGACGTAGGCGTCCTCTAACACAGCTATCATCTTCTCAGCGTCTGTCACCATGTAGGGTGAGAGGTATCCCCTGTCAAACTGAAGCCCCTCCACCACTTCAAGGTGGGTTTCCATTGACTTGGCTTCCTCAACTGTTATGACTCCGTTGTGCCCCACTTTCTCCATGGCGTCAGCTATCAGGTTGCCTATCTCCTCGTCGTTGTTCGCGGATATTGTTGCTACCTGCGCTATTCTCTGCCTGTCCTTGACAGGGATTGCCTTCTTCTTTATGTGCGCAACGACGGCCTCTGTGGCCTTCTCCATGCCTCTCTTCACTTCCATGGGGTTGGCTCCGGATGTTATGACCTTCATGCCCTTCTGAAGCAGGACCTGGGCGAGGAGCGTGCCAGTGGTTGTGCCGTCTCCTGCAACGTCCTGCGTCTTTGTTGCCACCTCTTTAACAAGCTGGGCTCCCATGTTCTCAAAAGGGTCCTCAAGCTCAATCTCCTTCGCTATTGTGACCCCGTCGTTGGTTATCACCGGGGACGAAAAGCTCTTCTCAAGCACAACGTTTCTTCCTCTCGGCCCCAGAGTCACCTTTACTGTGTTTGCGAGCTTGTTGACTCCTTCCATGAGCTTCTTTCTTGCCTGTTCGTCAAAAATGATTTGTTTTGCCATCCCGCATCACCTCGCTATTTCTTTTGTTCAGCATTCTTTCTTTGCCTACTTGACAACTGCCAGCACTTCCTTTATGTTGAGTATCAGGTTCTTCTCGTCATCAACTGTGACCTCGGTTCCTGCATAGCTCTCATAAAGAACCCTGTCGCCTACTTTCACAGGGCTGTCCTTCTCGCTCCAAACAGCTATTACCTCTCCCTGATTGGTCTTCTCCTTGGCTGTGTCCGGAATGTAGATTCCTCCCTTTGTCTTGGTCTCTGCCTCTATCGGCTTTACCACAATCTTCTCCTTCAGGGGAACGAGTTTCATTTTGCATTCACCTCCTTCATTCTGTTTTTAAACAACCATTAGTGCTCCTGCGCTGAGCATTACTGCCCAGAACATGCTCTTGCTGTACGCCCACACCTTGGCCCCGTCAAGCTGCCATACAGGTATCATGTTGAAGACTGCCAGAAATGCGTTGATTCTCATGCCGTAGCTCGCTATGGTGCTGATGAAAGGGTTTGCTGTAATGCTTCCAAGCACTATGAACGCGAGAGCAAGGATTATGTTCACAACAGGCCCTGCTGCAGACACAAGAGCGTTCTCTCTCTTTGTAAGCCTGCTGAATATGACAACTGCTCCGGGGGCTGCAAACACGAATCCGAAAAAGGACATCACTAACGCCAAGCCAAGCATTCTTCTGTCAGCGTAAAACCTTGCATATGCGCCGAAGTTCTGGGCAACTGCCTTGTGCGCCAGCTCATGAAGAACAAAACCTATTCCCACTGTGAGAAATGAGAGAAGAAATGAGGAGAGGAGGTTCTGGGTGTAAAACCCCGCAATTGAGAACGCTAGCGAGAGGACTGCCCATGCTGTTAATAGG
>CAYVGP010000103.1:0-4727 GCA_964451135.1 uncultured Methanosarcinales archaeon | reverse complement strand
GGCCACCTTGGCTGTTGCGATAAGGGGCAAAGACAAGCTCTGCCTTGATGCCTTTCTGAGGAAAAACAAGCCCAAGAAGGGTGCCTGAGCAATGGGGGTTCTTGAAGCAGCAAAAGAGGTTCTCAGAAAAAACTTCAGGAACGGCTACACAGTCCCCTCCCGCACACTTTACCCCCACCAGTGGAGCTGGGACTCTGCTTTTGCAGCAACAGGGTACGCAAACTACGACGAGGGCAAAGCAATTATGGAGCTGGAGTCGTTGTTTGAGGGGCAGTGGAAGAACGGCATGGTTCCGCACATAGTCTTCAGGGAGAAGAGCGGCTATTTTCCAGGGCCGGAATACTGGGAAGTATCGGTGTCGCCGAACTCTCCAGGCATTGAAACATCAGGGATAACCCAGCCCCCTGTGCATGCAACAGCAAGCCTGCATGTTTATGAGATGGCTAAAGACAAGGATAAGGCTTTGGCTTTTCTTGAAAGGATTTACCCAAAACTCTTAATGTTCCACAGGTTCCTTCTCACTGAAAGAGACCCGGAGCGCTCAGGAGCAGTCACAATACTCCATCCCTGGGAGTCGGGATTTGACAACAGCCCAAGATGGGACGAAGCCATAAGCAGAATAAAACCTCCCGCAGGATTGAGGTACAGGAGAACTGACACAAAGCAGGTGAGCAAGGCGCAGAGGCCTGGCAGGTCTCATTACGATGCATTTGTTTATCTTGTGGATTTGATGAAGAAAAACAGGTATGACGCAGAAAAATCGTGCAGGGAGAGCCCTTTCAAGGTGAAGGACCTTGTTTTCACAACACTGCTTTACCTCGCAAATGAGAGCCTGCTAAGAATAGCTGAGATAGTTGGAAAGGAGGGCTCAGAGATTGAGGGCTGGCTTGGAAGAACAAGGAGGGGTTTCATAAAAACATTCTGCCCCAAGCCAGAGGAGGGCCTGCTTTACGATTACGACCTTGTCTCTGGAAGGCACCTTATGAAAAGGACTGTTGCATCGCTGATTCCCATAGCAACAGACATACTGGGAAAGGAGAATGTTTCAATGCTTGTTGCGTGGATGCAGCACGCCCACTTCTGCCAGTCAGGGTGCGTGCACAACCACAGGGTGCCCACAACAATAGCTGTTGAAGAGAAAGACTACAGCCCCCTCAACTACTGGCGGGGCCCTGTGTGGATAAACACTGCGTGGCTATTGTGGAAAGGGCTTTTGAGGCACAGCCTCATTGATAAGGCAGAAACGCTGCGAAGAGCAGTGATAGAGCTTGTCCGCGAGCACGGATTCTGGGAGTACTACGACCCCAGAAGCGGGGAGGGGCTCGGCGCAAGGGACTTTTCCTGGTCAGCCGCTCTTGTGATTGACATGACAAGCAAGCCGAGAGGTGTTTGAGAACGGGCTTTGTCCATGCAATCAATCCTGTCATAGCCCAGATAGGACCGTTCCAGATAAGGTACTACGGGGTGATTTACGCCCTTGGATTTCTTATTGCGTACTACGTGCTTGTGAAGAACCGCGAGCAGCTGGGATGGAGCAGGGACGACGTTGACAGCTACCTCCTCCAGCTCATTGCAGGAGTGGTTATCGGCGCAAGAGTATTCCACGTGCTCTTCTGGGAGCCATCCTACTATATGCAGCGCCCCCTTGAGGTTCTTATGATTTGGAAGGGCGGCCTCGCCTTTCACGGCGGGCTTGCAGGGGCCCTGGTTGTTTCGTATTATTTTTGCAAAAAAAAGAAGACCCCGCTGCTCTCTCTTGCAGACACACTCGTCATTCCTGCTGCAATAGCCCTTGCCCTGGGAAGAATAGCGAACTTCATCAACGGAGAGCTGTGGGGCACTGTCACGAATGTGCCGTGGTGCGTTGAGTTTCCCGGGGCAGGGGGGTGCAGGCACCCTGTCCAGCTCTACGCAGCTGCAAAGAGGTTCGCTGTTGCAGGGATCCTCTATTTTCTTAAAAAGAAGAAGAGGCCGAGGGGATACCTTTTCTGGATGTTCATACTCCTCATGGGGCTTGGAAGGCTGATAATAGACTTCTGGAGGGCTGATTCACGATTCTTGGGGCTTAGCGCAGGCCAGTATTTCAGCGCGCTCATGGTCTTGGTGGCTCTGTATGCGCTGGCAAAAAGCAAGAAGCGGTGAAAGCATGAGGGTGCTTGTAGCAAAGAACAGCATTTTGGAAGGCCCTGGCCTAATCAGGGGCGTTCTCAAAGAGCATGACATACCCTTTGACATAGCAGAGCTTTAGAGCGGGGAATTTCCTGATGTTTCCCAATACAACGCTGTGTTCGTGATGGGAGGTCCTGCGAGCGCTAATGATGAAACACAACTTATGAGGCAGGAGATTGAGGGGGTTAGGGAGATAATCCGGAACAGGATTCCCTACATGGGCGTGTGTCTGGGAATGCAGGTGCTCGCAAAGGCAGCAGGGGGAAGCGTTGTCAAGGCCGAAGAGAAAGAAATTGGCCTGAGAACCGCGGAAGGAGAGCCATACAAAATGATGCTAACCGGGGAAGGCAAGAACAACAAGCTCTTTGAGGGAATGCCTGATGAGTTCCCTGTCTTCCACCTCCACGGCGAAACAGTGGTGCTGCCTGAACACGCAAAACTATTGGCAGAGGGGAACAGGTGCAGAATCCAGTGCTTTGTCGTAGAGCCCTTCTTTTACGGCATTCAGGGGCATCTTGAGCTCACAGAGGAGGTGCTGAGAGAGTGGCTTGGGAGCATAGGGGACTTTAACTCTGTGAACAAGGAGGAGCTGCTTAACACCTATCTGGAGATAAGGGAGAGCTACCTTGCCAGCAGCCGCAGGCTTTTTGCGAATTTCTTAAGGATTGCCGGGCTCCTCCATAAGTAGGGATGAAACCAGCCCAATACTCACGCAAGAGTGGCTACGGAGCACCGAAAAGGTTAAATATGGTGGTTTTCGCACATTAAAGGAGACAAATGCCAAAGCGCAAAGCAAGGGGTAGCAAAGCAGGCAAAAAGAGGGTTTCTAAGCAAAAGAAGGGAAAATCTGACCCTGCAAAGAGGTTTCTTGAAAGCGTGAAGAGCCTTGCAGACAAATCAGTGCTTTTTGTGGCAAGCCCAAAGGGAAACCTGCAGGAGATTGTTCATTCCCTCAGAACCTCAAGAAACACAAAGACAAGGATACAGCCAGGCTCAACAAAAACGTCCTATGTTCCCTTTGTGAGGTTCGCGATAGAGCTCAGGAAGCCCTTCAAGGAGCTTCTCAAGCCTTGTGCGTGGGAAAGCCCGTATTACGACACAAGTTTGCCGGACCCTACCCAGAACATAAGAGTGGCATCCTACAAGAAAAGGACAGCAAAGGGAATTAAGCTCAGCGTTGAAAGGGTGAGGACTTGGCCGAGAACAGTGCTTGAAAAGGAGCTTAAAGAGATAAGGAAGCTGCTTCCGAAGAAGGTTTATGTTTCAAGGCTGGACAACAGGGTGTTCCCCAAAAAGAGCGACGCTCTTAACCACAACAAGTCGATTCTTGAGAAAAGCAGGGCAAGGGAGATTAAAAGCGCAGAAAAGGCGTTTCTTTCAAGAACAAGGGTTGTGCAGAAGCAGCTCAGGGAGCTTGAGAAGAAGCTCAGGTCAAAGAAAGCGGGCAGCGAGAAGAAAATCAGGGAAAGCGTCTCAAGGAAGAAGAAGGAGCTGGCGCTTGCAAAAAAGGCCTTTGTGAAGAGCATTCAGGGCATTAGAAAAAAACATCTTCAGATGGCGAGAGCAAGGATTCAGGAAAAAGCCTTCTCCCCGAAAAAGAGGGATTTCGCCGTACTGGCAGAGGTTCTTTTCCTTCCCAACACCTCCTGCGTTGTTGAGCTTGAAACGAGGAAGGGCACGAGACAGATCCCTGTGAAGCTCAGGTACGACGGTGCGGCAATAATCGGAAAATGCTTCTCATGCGGCAAGGAGCTTGACAATCCCTCCCACACGTTTGTGTGCGTTGAGTGCGGAGAACTCCTTTGCCATTTTGATGCGAACAAGTGCAGGATTTGCAAGGCACCGCTCTGCGGCAGGCACCAGATTGTTTGCTTGGGGTGCAACAGGGTTGCATGCGAGAACTGCATGAGGAAATGCCCGACCTGCGGCAGAAAGGTGTGCAAGGACTGCCCGCTGAAGTGCGAGAACTGCGGCGCAATAATCTGCCCCTTCTGCGAGATTAAGACTTCAAGGATGCTTCTTGACAAGAAGAACAAGTGCAAGAACTGCCAGGAATAATTCTTGGAATATTAACCACTAAAGGATAGTGAAATTTATATAGTTGTTAAGAGTATCGCGCATGAAAATGAAGCGAAGGGAATTTTTGAGGCTTGGCAAGATATTTGTTGGCGGCATGGCTATTGGAACGGCACTGGACATCGTGACAAGGTTCATTCTGCAGAAAGCGGCCACCAACAACGAATACTTCAAGAAGGAGATTGAAGGCCCCGGCTCATTAAGCGGGGACGCGAAGCAGTATTCCCCGGTGCCTCAGCAATACCCCCTCAAACCACAGCCCTTTCCTGAGAACGAGCTGCCAGGACTTGAGGACTTTCGCAGGTATTACAACTCCATGAAAAACATCAAAGTAGTAAAGAAGAGCTGGGGACCGGACAAGAAAACCATTTTTTCAGGCGCCGGAAACATTGAGCAGTATGTTCTGGAATCATGGAGCAGGTACCAAATTCATGCGGGAAATGAGTATGAGGGGCAGCTTGACAAGCTGGTCAGGGAGTGGT
>CAYVGP010000102.1:0-4762 GCA_964451135.1 uncultured Methanosarcinales archaeon | reverse complement strand
TGTGTCGGTGGCAGAGAGTGGGTGCCATTAATAAGAAAAAGCCACCAGTCCTTTCCCGGATAATGTGAGAGGTTTTGCACCTGTTTTGGTCACCACGACCGTGTCCTCTATCCTTATCCCTGTTTTCCCCTTAAAATAAACCCCCGGTTCAACAGTGAGAACCATTCCCTGCCTGAGCTTCATCTTGTCTGGCTTTGCAAAAACCCTTCTTCCCTCATGAACATCTACGCCAATCTGGTGGCCGAGGCTGTGGGTGAAGTTTTTTGCAAAAGCTCCCAGAACCGCTCTCGCCGCATCCTCTGCCCCGCTCCCGAAAACACCCGGCCTGATAAAGCTAATTGACTCCTCCTGCGCCCTCAGCACCAACTCGTAAAGCTCCCTCTCCCTCGCAGATGGACTTCCAAGATAAACAGTTCTGGTCATGTCCGAGCAGTAGCCCCTGTGCCTTGCGCCGAAGTCAATCACCATGAACCCCTTGGAAAGCCTTTTAGGAGTTGGCCGGTGGTGTATCACTGCAGCGTTTTTGCCGCTTGCAACTATTGGCTCAAACGCAGGTTTCATTCCCATCTCAGCTATTCTTTTGAGTATGAACGCAGCCACCTCGCTTTCGGTGCTGAAACGCGACTTCCGCAGCCCCCCGAGAACCTCGGAGAATATTTTGTCAGTCGCGGAGCACGCCTTCCTTATCAGCGCAACCTCTTTCTCTGTCTTCGTCTCCCTCAACCCAATTAGGATGTCTGAGACGTCGCAAAGCGCTGGGTTTCCCAGGTGCTTCCTCAGATTCTTCATGCTCCTGACTGAAATTGCCGCCTCGTTGATGCCTATTCTCCTTGCCCTCGTCATGGATGAAAGCCTTTTCCAGAAGTCTGAGTTGACTGCAACAATATTCGTTATCTTGGATGTTCTCCTTACTGATGGTTCCTCGTGGGGCAAAACAAAGAGTGTTGCTGCTTTCCTTGTGACGAGAACTGCTAGGAAGTCAAAGGCCTCCGCCCCTGCGAGGTAGGTGATGTTTGAGTCTTTTGCTGCTCCGGACGATATCAGGACAGCAGCCCCCAGCCCCCTTCTCTGAATCTCTCTTGAGAATTCCTCCAGCTTCATTTTGTGTTTTCAGCGGGTTACGCTGAGAGACTCCGCCTCTTCCTTGAGCTTCCTTGCCTCCTCGTTCTCCTCAAAGTGCCTCCTAACCGGCTCAAGCAGCTGGTTGAGGTACTTGGCTGTAGCTGCTTTCAGGTCCATGGGGTGCAATTCCCCCTTCTGGTAAGCGCTCTCAAGCTCATCGTAGCTCTTGAAGGAAACAGTCCCCCCGAACTTCTCAGGCCTCTCAACAACGAACTCGTCAATCTTCTCAAACACAATGTATTTGCAGTACTCAAGAACAGGGTTGTCCTCAACCTGCTTCTCAGGGCAGTATGCGTTGCGAATCTTCCTCTCCACTTCCTTTGCCGAGTCTGTCATGAAGACTGCGGAGTCAGGGTTTGACTTGGACATCTTCATCGCGATTGCCTTCTCAACAGCGTCCCCCTCCTTCGGCGGCTTTCCAAGGCCGCGGAGCATGTGGTGGCTCACAATTATGGGCTTTGGGTAGCCGAGCTTTGGCGCAAGCTCCCTTGCAAGCACATTCACCTTTCTCTGGTCCATTCCAAGCTGGCAGATGTCTGCCTGGAGGTAGAAGATGTCCGCAACCTGCATGCAGGGGTAAAGTATCTGGCTTGCCTGCTGAACATCCGCCTCTTTCCTCCCCATAATCTGGCCGCACCTTATTATCCTCTTCACTGTTGAATTGCGCGCAACCTGCATCACAAGCTTCCAGTAAGAGTCGTTCTTTGCGAGGTCAGAGGCCCACACAAAAGTGACTTTTTCAGTGTCGAGACCGCATGCCTTCCACACCTCTATGAGGTAATTGCCAACGAGCTGTATCTTTTCCAGGTCGCCGCCCATCTTGTTGTTCGCCCATGCGTGCCAGTCCGCAACAAGCATCTTGAAGCGTATGCCTGCCCTTGTTATCTTGTTTATGTTTATTGCCCTCATCAATCCCTGGGCTATGTGTATCCTTCCCGAGGGCTCAAAGCCGTCGTACGCAACAGGCTCTTCCTTTTCCTTCAGCAGTGCCTCAAGCTCCTCTTCTGTGACTATCTCCTCCCCGACCTCCTTCACGAGCCCGAGCCTTTCCTCGTATTCCATAAGTGTAAGAAACCACGGCTTGTTTTAATATTTTTCCAGCATTACGGGGCTAAGCAGGCCCTGTTATTCCCCGCGTCACGAGAATAGCCACGTAGCCGAGGTACATAAGGAGAAGCGTCACGCCCTCCCACCTCGACAGCTTTCTCCCTGTTCTCATGAACACGAGCAGAACAACCGAGAAGAGTAGCATTATTGGCATGTCTATCTTCACCACGTCTGCCTGAATGCCGAGGGGCCTTATAACAGACACAAGCCCGAGAACCCAGAGGGTGTTGAAGATGTTGCTTCCCAGTATGTTTCCGACAGCGATGTCCATCTTCTTCTTCAGGGCAGCGACAAGGCTTGTGACAAGCTCAGGCAGGGAAGTTCCTACCGCGACTATTGACAGCCCGATTATGACGTCCGACACGCCTATGCTCCTCGCAAAGTCCGAAGCAGAGGAGACAATCACCTTGCCCCCGTACACGACCCCGGCAGTCCCCAAAGCAAGCAGGGCAAGGTAAAGAAGAGGCTTTCCTGTTCTGTGCTTGTTCAGGGATTCCCTGTACTGCTCCAGCCCCTGCCTGACAAGAAAGTACATGAATATGCCGAACATTGTCAGGAGTAGCAGCCCGTCAATCCTGCTCAGCGAGTAGCTGAACAGCTTGTTGGAGTTCCCGAGGTTGAATGAAAGTGCGAGCAGAAAAAGGGATGTGAAAACAACAAGCGGAGAGTCAAACTTTATTGCTGTCCTGTTAACCCTTATTGCGCTTACAGCAGCTGACAAACCAAGAATCAGGCCTATGTTGGATATGTTGCTGCCCACTATGGTGCCTATTGAGATGTCTGATATGTTTTTTATCGCAGCCACGAGAGTCACGGCAAGCTCGGGCACGGAAGTGCCGAAGGCGACAACTGTGAGGCCAACAATCATTGAGGAAACCCCGTAGTACATCGCGAGCTTGGACGCGTTCTCAACAAGGACGTCAGCGCCCTTCACAAGTATCACTGTGCCGAAGGCGAACATGAAGAGGTAAGAAAGAGTCAGGAGCCCTGCGTTGGCAAGAAGCAGCCCTGCCAAACCGAAGAGGGCGGCCCACACGTACCACTTCCCGTAATAGCTCATGCCCTTGGGAGAAACACTCAGGATTATAAATATGACGCTTTCCACTCCCCACTTCCGGCTCATGCGCAAGGTTTTTATGGCTTCCAATCTTCATTCTTGCATGATTATTCCCGTGTCTTTGCTGTCAGCGTTTGGTTACTGCAAGCGCAAGGTTTTTCTTGAGAGAGTGCTCGGCATTTTTGAGCCAGCGAGGCCCTCGTTTGCTCTCGGCTCCTTCAGGCACGCTGTGTTTGACAGGATAAACAAGGCAGAGGAGGGGCTTGTGCGTTCCCTGCGCCTTGGCATGAAAAAGGGGCAGGTGCTCTCCATTTACAAGCGCTGCTATGTTGCCATAGTCAGGGAATTGGCAGGGCTCCGCAAAAAGAGGCTTGAGGAAGCAGGCGCTGATGCCGGAAAGGCCTTTGAGTCCGCATGGGAAATCGCAATGGCCGAGGCAAAGGAGCGCTCTGCTAACACCTACTCATTCATGAGGGAATCAGGGCTCGAGGGCGCAGAGCTCTGGAAGTCCCTAACGCCCAAGATATCGTCGGAGGTAAGCGTTGCGTCTCCTAAGCTCAGGCTCAGGGGGGTTGTTGACCGCTTAATGATTTACAGGAACAAAATAATTCCGGTGGAGATTAAGACAGGAAAGTCCCAGGGAGGCAGGGCATGGAAGAGCCACCTGATTCAGATAGCTGCCTACATGCTTATACTTGGGGATTCTTGGGAGGGGTCAGATGTGAGCAAAGGCGTCGTAAGGTACGTTGACGAGAAAAAGAGCGTTGATGTTGCGATGAACCCCTTTCTCAGGGAGGAGGTTTTGCGGACAAGGGACAGCGTGCTGAAACTTCTTTCCTCTGCTGAAATCCCTCCAAAAGTGAAAAACCTGAACAAGTGCAGGTCCTGCGGAATAAGAGAGCAGTGCTACGAGGATTCGTTTGTGAGCCGGAAAGCGGCTTTGGTTACGGGACAGCACAAAGATTCTTAGGCATGCAGAAAGATTTCCTGCCCCTGCTCGATCTTCTCCCGAAACAGAAAGATTATTGCAGGGAACACAATGCGATTTCAATTAGCGAAAGCTTTAAATATCAATTATCACCTTGGGGAATCAGAAGGGAAACGGTGGCACTTATGGCGGAAGAAGACAAGAAATTCTCAAAACAGCTCATAGGAAAAACAGTGGTGAGCAAGAACGGCAAGCGCTTCGGCGAGGTAGGCGACATTATCTTTGAGACGCACTCAGGGGAGCTTATCCACATGGTTCTCCAGAACCCAACCCCTTATATCCAGAACCTTGAGCTGGAGAAGGACAAGGAGGGCAACATTCTCATACCTTTCTCAGCTGTGATTGCCATAGGCGACTTCATGGTCGTTGCAGAGGAGGACATAATTTAGCTGGCTTTTTTCTGTCCGTTTTGTTTTCAAGCCCTGATTTCTGCGTGTACTATCACGTTTTTAGTTTACATTGTTTTTTCTGGTTTTTGGGTGGTTGTA
>CAYVGP010000101.1:0-4840 GCA_964451135.1 uncultured Methanosarcinales archaeon | reverse complement strand
CTTTCAAAGCAAGCTCTGATTCCGCAGAGCACGGGACAATTAGGTAGCCGGGGAACTCCTGCTTTAGCCGTTCTATGTTTTTTTGGCCTGCAGCTGTGTCAGCCTTGTTTGCAGCGATTATCATGGGCTTTGTGCGCTTCCTGAACTCAGAGGCAAGCCCCAAGAGCTCCCCCTCGCTCCATTCCGCAATCCTTGAGGCGTCAAGTGACAGCGAGGTTACGGCTGCCTTTGTTGTTTCCTCGTCCAATCCGAGGCCTGAGAACTGCTTCGCAATTGCCTTCACAACATCCGCGTGCTCCATCTGCACCTGCCTTGAAAACTTCTCCCACGGCTTCTTCAGTATGCTGAGGTACCACATGTCAAGCTCCTTCTCAAGAAAGCGTATGTCATTGGCAGGGTCGTAGCTTCCTGGTTCTACAGGCTCGCCCCTCTCATTCGTGGAGCCTGACGCGTCAATCACGTGGATCAGGGTGTCTGCCTGCCTCAGGTCGTCAAGAAACTGGTTGCCCATGCCCTTGCCCTCGTAGGCCCCCGGAACCAGCCCTGCGACGTCAAGAAGCTCCACAGGAACAAACCTTGTGCCGTTGATGCAGAAGCCCTCCCTCGGGTCGCACTTCACGTTGAAGTCCTTCTCCGCGCACTCAACCCTGACGTACCCTACGCCGTGGTTGGGCTTTATGGTCGCGAAGGGGTAGTTGGCTATCTCAACCTCCGCCAGAGTGAGCGCCTTGAAGAAGGTGCTCTTCCCGCAGTTGGGCTTCCCCACAATGCCTATGAGCATACAAGAAGAAAGCCCTGAACGTTATTATGTGTTGCGGAAAAATCAGAATCCGAAACACCCAACCGTCACATATAAATAGTCCCTGGCTGCTCCGATTGCAAAATGCTGAAGGCAGAACTCCACGCCCACACAATGGAAGACCCCAGGGATGTCATACCCTACTCAGCAAAGGGCTTAATCAGGCACCTTTCTAAGCTCGGGTACAGCGTTCTCTCAATAACAAACCACAACAGGGTAACGTACAGCGAGGAGCTGAGGAAGTACGCGCTTTCTCACGGAATAACTCTAATTCCCGGAGCAGAGTTGGACGTGGAGGGCAAGCACGTGCTTGTCTACTACGTGACGCAGGGCGACATTGAAGGCATTAAGACATTTGAGGACCTGAGAAAGCTGAAAAAAATGAAGAGGGGAGTTGTCGTTGTTGCGCCGCACCCCTTTTACCCGTTTCCCTTCTGCCTCCATGACAAGCTCCTCAGGCACATGGACATTTTTGATGCGATTGAGCACAGCCACCTCTACACGAGCACCTACAACCCGAATACAAGGGCTGCAAGAATAGCAAGGAGGCATGGAAAGCCGCTCGTAGCCACTGGCGACCTTCACCTTCTTATGCAGGCAAACAAGAACTTCACTTACCTCCTTGCAGGCAACAGCCAGGCCTGCCTTCGTTCAGCAGTTAAGTCGGGAAAGCTCAAGATTGGCTCAAGGCCCCTGAAGCACTCGGAGTTCGCGAGAATAAGCGTTAACATTCTCTCAATGCCTGCAAGAAGGCTTTTTTCGAAAACTATTTAAGCCCCTTCTGCGAGTTAGGGGTTATGACGCTTTTTGTGGGAAACTTTGAGGTGAAGTACTCCGGTTCATTGAATCTCAGGGCCCTGTACAGGATGGTCCATGACTGGATTCTTGACAAGGAGTACGTGGAGAGCGCCTCAGGCCCGGACTTCCCCGAGATTCTCTACTCCCTGAACAAGTCCCAGCCCGGCGGGGAGGAGATGTGGATATGGTGGAGGCCCGAGTATTCCCCCCAGGGAAACCCCTTCTACAAGTACGTGCTCAGGATAACATTCCACTCCTTCAGGATGAAGGAGGTTGAGACAGTTGTGAAGAACAGGAAGGTAAAGCTCCACAAGGGCGAGCACAAGGTCATAATCACAGCCCTTCTGGAGACAGACTACGACAAGAAGTTCAGAAACCACCCTGTTCTGAAGTATTTTTACAACATATTCTGGCGCAGGATTATCTGGCGGGACATTGAGAAAAGGAAGAAGGACCTTCTCAATGATGCCTACGAGCTTCAGTCAGTAATAAAGGCATTCTTCGGCCAGCCCCACTTCGAGGACGTGTCAAGGCCGTTCATGCCCAAGCTCGGGCTCAGGGAGGACCAGCCGGTGGGGCCGTGATTACGGCTCGTTTCCCGGCCTCCACTTTATTGAGCAGCCCTGCGAGGGCCTCCACGGCTCAGGGACTTCTTGCCCGTTAAGCACCCTTTCTATTGCCTCGTCCATGTCAAACTCTGTTGGTTTGTCCCCTGGGTTCATTGCATTGTCAAGCCTTCCGTGGCAGGCAAGGCGAAGCCCAGAGTCAAAGAGAAAGGGGTCAGGTGTGCACACTGCTCCGTAGGCCTTGGCTGTTTCCTGGGACTCGTCAAAGAGGTAGGGGAACTCAATGCTGTTCTCCCTCGCGAACTCCTTCATGTTCTCAAAGCTGTCCTCAGGGTAGTTCTCTGTGTCGTTTGAGTTGATTCCTACAAGAGCAAGGCCCTTGTCCCTGTATTTTCCGTATATTTCATTCAGGCGGGACACCTTTGCCTTTACGTAGGGGCAGTGGTTGCACATGAACACAACCAGCAGCGCCTTTGCGCCCTTGAAGTCGTCTAGGGAATAAGTTTTGCCGTCCACGCCGGGGAGGGAAAAGTCAGGAGCCCTGTCTCCTTTTTGCAGAAAAGACCTTGACTGCATCAACACCATGCTATCACCTCTCTTGGAAGAGAAGAGTCCTGATAAATAAATCTTGCGAAGCAGCACACATATTCCTGCGCCCAGCAAGGCAGAAGCCAGCAGGTTAAGCCGAGTTCGTGGTGCTTGGAAGCCGCAGCTAAAAAGGTTTTACAAAGAAGCAGGCCGGAGGCGCATTGGGTTGGGGCGTTTGCCAACCACTACTTTTATAAATACCTCCTTGTTTTTTGCCTCCGTGCCCCCGTAGCATAGCAGCTATTGCGGCGGACTTGTAATCCGCAGGTCGTGGGTGCAAATCCCACCGGGGGCTTTGCAATTCTCTGAGTGACCCTTGCGCGGGAAGCGGTATTTATCCGATATGTAAACCAGGAGGGGGCTGTTCTTCTATGGGAACTGCTTCCCTGCTTCTAGGAACAATCCCGAATGGGATTATTGCGCTGATTGCGGGCTTCCTGATTAAAAAATTCTGCAAATGGTTGTTATCGGCAAACTGCGAACACTTCCGCATTGGTAACAGAAATTCACTGACTTGTGTTGCGTTTCTTCTTTAATCTGTGCCAACAGTTCAGAACCAACACTGAGAGCGCATAACATCCTAAAAAAAGAATGAACAAGGTTGAATATAAGTTTGTGAGGTATGCTATATCCTCTTGCTTCAAGCCAGGCTCATCCGGGATTGCATAGGGATGAATTGCTGATATTAAATTAAATAGCGGAACAAAAAGGATTGCCCCGAATATTATTGTCAAGAAAAAAACGCTCCATCTCCATCTTAACCTCATTGCACTCTGAAAAATTCTTTTTGGTTTATAAATCTTGTTGAGACCACGGTTTTTGACAAATGAGGCGACGATTCTTTATTGTTTCATCTTAAAGCAGATATCCTTTCTGGAGGACTCTTCTTAACAAACCAGCCAAAAAAAATAAAAAAAATCGCATTGACAGATGAGAGATGGGGTTCAGGATTTACGTTGTGGAGGACTTTGACGGCGTGAGCAGGGCCTCTTCTGATATTCTGCTCCCGGTGATGAAAGAGAGAACCATTCTGCAGGGAAGGGGCTTTAATCTGGGGCTCGCGACTGGAAGCTCCCCTACCGGCCTCTACCTGGTGATGAGCTCCCGCGCAGGCCAGCAGATGTTTGAGGCTGAAAAGGTGAGGTCGTGGAACCTTGACGAGTACGTAGGGCTTCCCGGCAGCACCCCTGAAGAAAGAGAGGCCCATCCTGAGTCATACCACGCGTTCATGCGCGACAAGCTGTTCAAGCACCTCAACCCCGGCTTCAGTGAAACTCACATACCGAAAGCCACCGATATAAATCAGTCCGAACTGGAGACTGCCCTCAATGACTCGCCTAATGACTACACAGTTGAGGGTTACGAAGGGGAGAGTCTTGGAAAGGCGATAGTGATAAAAGAAGACGCAAAAAACAAGTACCTCAGGCTTGTAAAGGAAAAATACCTTGACGGATACATCCAAAGCATAGCTAACAACAAGATTCATTGGTGGATTCTGGGAATAGGGCAGAACAGCCATATAGGATTCCACGAAAGAGGAATTCCCCTGCATCACGAAATTCTACTCGTAAAGCTTGACAGGAACACTGTTGAGAACGCTGTTAGGGACGGGCACTTTCCCAGCTACGATGATGCTCCGAAGTACGCGATTTCCGTGGGGGCCGGGGGGATTTCTGCTTACACCTCAAACATTCTTCTCCTTGCAAGCGGGGAAAGGAAAACAGAGGCAGTGACAAAGGCAGTGGTGGACAAGGTAAGCAGGGACGTGCCTGCCTCAATACTTCAGCACCACGCGCAAAAAAAGGGAAGGGCATCAATAATGGTGCTTGACGAGATTGCTGCAGGGGAATTGCTGAGCAAGACCAGTTACAGGTGGGTTATGAAGGAAAAGGTAATTGAGTTTTACGACATCATGAAACAACAAATACTCGCTGCTCAGCTATTCTCTCCTTAAAAGGCGATATATTGAAACAAACAAAGCCCTGATTTGTTTTTATGCAAACCAAATGTTTAGATCGGAAGAGAGTCGATGAGTGATAGTAGTTGTATATATAGGGAATTATGGGTTTGATGGCGCCCTAACGCATGA
>CAYVGP010000100.1:0-4859 GCA_964451135.1 uncultured Methanosarcinales archaeon | reverse complement strand
AAAGGGAAAAGAATATAAATAGTATTCCAATCTAAATATATACCATTCAGTATAAGGTTGTGAGATTGGGCCCGAAAAAACACAACGAAAAGAGGAGCAGCTACAGCGAGTTCTTTCGCAGCCATAGGGGCAGCAAGATACTTCTGCACGGAAAGAGGGGGGCAGGAAAGCGCCACATCCTGAAAAAGTGGCTTGAGGAGGAAGGAAAAGAGGCAGTGTGGATTAAGCTGGGCGCGATGCCCCTTAACCCCGAGAACTTCTCCCTCAGCTTTTCAAGCTCAGTGCTTTCCTCCCTCTCCCTGTGCCCTGCGTTCTATGATTATGAGTCTGCCTCAAAATCCCTCAAACCGCTCCCCCCTGAGTTCGCAAAGGAGCTGGGGGGGATACTCAACGAGCTGGAAAAGATCAAGCCCGACCAGAAGCTCCTGCTGGAGAATGCGTTCTCAATAGCAAAGAAGGCCTGCAAACACCGCTCTTTCACGCTTGTGATTGAGGACGCGGACCTTCTTGTTGAGATGAACAACTTCCCCCAGATAAGGGACGTCTTTTCTGTGATAAGGCTGGAGGAGTTCCCCTCCACAGCGATATGCGTAACAAGCTATGAGCGAATTCTTGCCAGGCACCTCCCCGGCTTCCTCCTGCTCGGGGTGGAGCCATTCACAAGGGAAAGAGCAGAGAAGTTCTGCGAGAGCCACGGAGTAACAAAAAAATCAGACATAGAGGGGCTTTACAACCTGACAGGCGGGCACCAGCGCACACTCAAGCTTATTCTGAGGGCAGTAAGGGGCAGGGAGAACATCCTTGAAGCAGCAGAGCAGGAGATGAAGAAAGAGTCAAGCCCTGCATCGGCCTCGCTCAGGGCAGAGCTCACTGACGCCCTCGCAAGGGCCCGCGGAGCCACAATGCTCAAGAGCATACTCATAGCGCTTGCCAAGAGCGACGAGATGCGGCTCAGCGAGGTTGCAAGGGCGGTGTTCCACTCCGCGCCTGTCACCAAAAGCCTTCTTGAGAGGCTCATTGAGGTAAGCCTTGTTGAGAAAAAAGGCCTCAGTTACGGGATATCCAACAAGGCCCTTGCGAGCTGGATAAGGCTTCAGCAGGAGGTGGGACAATGAAGAACAGGACCCGCCTCCTCATAACGCTTGCCCTTGCATTTGTGCTTGTTGCCTCAGTGGTCTCAGCAGGAGTCATTGAGGAAGCAGGAGACCTCTCAAGAGAGGAGGTCTACCATTTGCTGATAAACTTCCTCCTCCTCGCAATAGTGTTCTACATACTACAGGCAGCGTTCTTCCAGACAAAGGAGAAGCCCGCATCAACAGTGGCGCTGATAGTTGCATTGTTCGGCGCAGCCCTGCTCGCGTGGAACACCGGCAGGAACGACTACCTCTGGAACATCCAGCTCATAAAGGACGTCTTCCACCTCAAGGTCTTCGTGAACTTCATAGTTGTAGCAGCATTCCTCTTCCTCATAAAGACATTCTTCCTTGACCGCTTGGTCCCCGCAGACCAGAAAAAGGCAAGCGAGATAGGGCTTGTCATAGTCATCATCCTCATAGCAGGATGGGTTGCCTACATGCCCTTCCAGGGCGGCACAAGGCACTGGGACACAGGGCTGGCAAAGGGAGAGAATTACCCGTATGTATGGCAATACAACTGGCTTGTAGAGCCACGCCTAATACTGCTGGGAGACAGCAAGTGCTACTACCTTGACGAAAAGTCGTGGGGAATAGCAAAAGAGGAAGCTGACAAGACATGGTTCATCGCCAACACCGGAAGATTGTACGTGATTACCAAGGACGGAAACGTTTCATGGGTCCCGAAAGTTGATGCAAAGAAAAAGACATGGAGAAGCGTTCCCTCTGATGTGGCAGAGAGCGTCAAAGGGCAGCTGAAAATCTACAAGGAGGTCTATCAGAGCGAGTCAGGGGAAATACCTGACAAGAAAACCCTTGAGGCCATTGAGGCATGGGTAAGCGAATCAACTAGGTTCATGACCTCAGGGAAAGGGTGCTACACTTCCAAGTCCTTTGAGGAGCTTGCAGGCGATAACAGAAAGCCGGAAAAGGACAGGAAGCCGTTCCTGGCAAAATCCAAGGACGGCCTGAAGTTCGGGGTGCTGAGGGGGAGGTCCCTTGTGATTCTTGTGCTTGGATATGTACTGATAATGTGGTTCTTCGGCTTCCTCAACCTTGCCGGAGAAATGAAGTGGGTTCAGAGAATACTCGCTGGCTACACCGCATTCCTCCTTGCTAATAACGGAATATCAATAGCCTCGTTTGCCACAATAGCTTATGTTCTGACAATGTGGATTCTCGGCAAGAAAACATGGGACAACGTCAATCCCCAGTTTGACTTCGCAGGAAACAAGTTCAAGGCAGGATTTGAGGTTGTCAAAACAGTGTTCATGGTTGGAATAGTCTTCTTCCTCGTGACAGGGCTTTTCAACGCCATTGTCCCCAACACTCTGTTCGTAAAAGGCATAACCATTCCCGGAATGGACATTCTCCCGGGAGACCACG
This sequence comes from uncultured Methanosarcinales archaeon, assembly GCA_964451135.1. GTDB lineage: Archaea > Nanobdellota > Nanobdellia > Woesearchaeales > JAADFO01 > CAYVGP01. The sequence continues at coordinate 2,340 of CAYVGP010000100.1, read as the reverse complement.
CAACATACCCCTCTCCTAGCATGGGCAACGTGCCCGGAGAAAAAGGCGACGGCAAAATAATAGGGTATGCTGTGATTGATACGCCGATAAAGTGGGGGTGGGCTATTTTTAGCACCATATTCGACATCATTCTAATTAAGCCCCTGACATTCCTATGGAAAACCTTCCCTGCTTATATTGCAATTCCCCTGATATTATTGTACCTCAAGTTTGTAGGGTGGGACTTCTGGAAGAAGAAAAAGGGGCTGATATTCAGCTTCACGGAGGAAAGAATGTCGAGAAAAGCCTGGGAGGGTTTCAAAAGGCAGCTCCACAGGCTCAACAGCTACAGGTTCCTTAATCCCGTTCTTGGGCGAGTATTGGCAGATTGGGGCAAAGAAGAAGGGTATGAGGGTCAGATCTCTCCAATACTCTATGAGTTGAGATACGAACTCGTTACGCTCTGGAACTGGGTGTTGAGGCTGGAGGTTTTCATGAGCAAAACAAATCATGTTAAGCATAGAAGTTCACAGATTTCTTATCTCAAGGGTGAACTTCACGGGGATAAGAGTTTGGCCCTCACCCAAAGAGATATTGACTTTTATAAATGGGGCACCCCCTACATAATAGACCCCGACGAATTTGTTATCGAACTCAAAGGGAATGATCGCTATCCATTAGACCGAAGAATGACTGTAAAAGATCTGTTTAAAGCTCGTGATGATTTCGGAAAGTTAAAGACTATCCCCCAGTGGAGCGACACCAGGGCTAGAACCGGGGCCCTTGACCCCACACGAATCATACTTGTAGCGCTCAAAAAATTGCCCGAGCTATTGTCAGCTAATTTAACACAAAAAACAGATGAAGCTGCAGAGCATCATAGAAAGGAAATAAAAAGCGATCTAGCAGGAAAACAAGGATCACTCACGCCATATTTAGAGGAGAAGCAAGACAGCTGGAAAGTATTGGTGAAAAAAATTAGAAATTACTCTAAGCTGTTATATGTGCGCATGGCGATAGAAGAACTCGCAACTTCTTACTTAATGTTTGGTCAATCCATGATGAGAGGATACCGTTTTGCTAGACCCCAAGCAGACTGTGACGTTTATGAAGTAAGGGGAATACCACACACACCTTTCTATAAATTCGAAGTAGTCAGGAAGTTAGACACAACTAAAATAGGAACCGATTCGTCATATAAACTGGAAACAACTAATGAAAAAAACGAAAAAATATTTGTTGATGGTTTGTATGAGGTAGACAACAGAGGGTGGGTAATTAAGGATCTTAACGGACTGAGGTACCTTGGATACCCCGAGTATCCTCGTGGCACACCAAAACCAGACTACATTCCCGAACCATACCGGCACAACGGGTCTCTTGCCGTAAGAAAGTTAAGAAACAGGAATGACATAGTATATATGAACGAAGCACATCTTTCAAGATGGCTGCTCCAAGAATGGGAAGGTTACCTTGAAAATATGAGAACCGGCTACTTCAATCCTCGCAGCAGATCTTGGAGAGATTATCAATTCAGGCATCTTAAGCCGTACCAGGACTTTTATTACAAGAATCCTGTAAGGAGACAAATGAACATAACAAAAGAAGGCCGCGCTGCGTTTGACAGAGAAGCATTGAAGAATCCAGGATTTCATCCCTTCTGGGGAAGGCAAAAAATAGATTTAGAGGCAACAGATAAGATTCACGACACCCTTCCAGTAAGTCCCCTTCCCAGCATTTCAGTAGAAGGACTTTCAAGCTACATAATAAGTGTAGTTAAAAACAGGACCCATCCAGACTACTTGGAGGAGAGGCTTAAGTCTTTGGATTTGTTCTGCTTTGCATCATCATCAAAAAGCGAACCATTTTATGCGGATGTCAGCAAAACTCATTCAGATAGTTCGTCAACAACGTAGACAAAAATAAAGAAAATGGAACCCCTGAAAAGCGATCCAAGCTTGAGCAAAATAAGCTCAAGCGCACTAAGCAAGCCCGTCAGCTATGCCAGTCCGTCAGACATCTCCAGCATAGAAACTTTAGAGAATCCCGAAAAAATATTGGAGGAATACTATGCCTTGGCATATCAGGTGTATAAGGAGCTGGAGGAGAGTGAAAAACTGTCAAGAGTTGCGCAGGCAATAATGGACAAAAGAACAGATTCCAAACTTTTACCTGAAAAAATAGCCTCTGACCTAATTGTTCAGGACACTTTAGGGAGAAACCCGAAAGCACACAGCCTCGTAATAGCTGACGAAAAACTCGCTTTAATACAAAGGAATGTGAAAGAGTATGTTCAGGGGCTGCCCCTGAAAAGGAGCATAGACTACTGGCTCCACATCTCGCATATTGCCCTTTTTGTTG
>CAYVGP010000099.1:0-4872 GCA_964451135.1 uncultured Methanosarcinales archaeon | reverse complement strand
AAATAGACGATGCCAAGGTGCGTGGCCGCGTTGCCGCGGCGCATGACAAGCTCGGCACCGTCGCGGCGCCAGAGCAGGATCAGCGCCCGGCTCACCTTGATGTCGCGCGGGAAGAGATCCTGCTGGAGTGCAACAATATAATGCAGAACAGCTACAGGTGCAGCGTCTCAGGGCAGACGATAAAGGTTGAGGGGCTTAAGCACACAGCCCTCAAGGAGATGGGCTGCACGGACAGCGACAACGACAACCACTACAAAATAGAGCCGTCGTGCCCTTCAGGAGACGACTGCAATGACAACGACCCTGACATCCATCCCGGGGCAGACGAGAGATGCAACAACGGCATAGACGACAACTGCGACTCCCAGATTGACGACGGATGCGGCAGAAGCAGAGGGGGAGGAGGCGGAGGCAGCTACATCTCGTGCTCGCCCAAGTGGAACTGCACAAGCTGGGGCAAGTGCGTAAACGGCACACAGGCAAGAACGTGCACAGACGAGAACAGCTGCGGAAAGACAAGCGGAAAGCCAGAAGAGGCCCGGAGCTGCGAGGCGGCAAAAAAGCAGGAAACAAACGCCACAGCAAACACCACACAAAAAACCCCATCCAACGCAACGGCTCAGAGTTCTGAAAGCCCTGAAGCGGGGGCAAGCGAGAAAAGCGCAAAGGAATCCCTGAAATCAGCAACCGGAAAAAGCAGGGAAAAAATAAACGAGACAGCAGAGAAAAAGAACGAAACAGGGCTTGACTCTGTGACAGGAGCAGTTGTGGGTGAGGAGGGAACAGCCAAGGCATTCCCTTACTGGTGGCTTTACGCGGGAATAGTCCTTATAGCAGTCCTGAGCTACGCGTACTTTGAGTACAGGGAAGCCATAGTTGCCTATGCCGGGAAGGGATGGAAAAAGCTCGGCAAAGGCAAAGCAGGCAAGAAAAGGAAGAAAAAGTAGGCTCCCTGCTTTTTTGGGAGCTCAGAAATTCGTTAGTTTTGCCTGCTTCTTTTTTGAGGCAGCATTGCGGTAAGACGCCCAGCTCTTCCTGAAGAAGGGGTATTTGGAGTGGTTCTCCCTGAGAAACGCAACAGTGAAGGGATCGCTCGGGTATCCTGAGCCGAACTCCACCTTGTATCTTCTTTTAAGCTTTTGAATCTCCCTGTCCCTTGTTACCTTTGCGAGTATTGAGGCTGCTGCAACAACAGGGAAGTCCCTGTCAGCCTTGTTCCTGCAGATTATCTCCCCCCTGAATTCCTTTTTGAGAAACGACCTCACCGAGCTGCAGAATGAGGAGGTGTTGGCTGAAGGTGAGTCAATGACTGCTTTTGCAGGCACGAGCAGCTCTATGAGCTCTGCTGACTTCGCCGCCTCAAGCAGGTTCAGGTTTGAGCTGCTTCCAAGAACATGGCGGTCTATCTCAGCAGGGCTCACAATGAGAATCCTGTAGTCCTTGGCAATTCTTTTTATCTTCTCAAAGAGCGCTTCCCTTGTTGAAGGCAGCAGCGCCTTTGAGTCCTTCACCCCCAAGTCAAGAAGCTTCTTCTCGTCCTTCTCATCCAAGAGCACTCCTGCAACAACCATGGGGCCTATCACAGGACCCCTTCCTGCCTCGTCAATTCCAAGGACTGAAACCATTTTGAGAAACCGAAAAAGAGAAGCACGGGGCGTGTTTATATAGTTTTTGAAAGCGCCCGGATTCAGAAACAAGGCAGAAACACAGAAAGACGGAGGGCTGTTGCGCGGAAAACCCTGCCACAGCAGCTGGACTGCAGGCGCTGAGCTTGAATTGAGCTTCGCTCTTCTACCCGCAATGGAGCGGAGCAGAAAGAGTGCCCCCTGCTTTTTCCAAAGCGAAGGAAGCGCGAAAAATATTTATAACAACAAAGAGCACATCGGAGAAGGCGCTGAACTATGCAGCCCGCCTTTTAGAATGAGACAAAAAAGACCCTTAGCGCAATTGTTCGCTGCTTCTCTCATTGCGGCTCTGTTCTTCTTAGCAGTTGCCTCAGCCCGGAGCCAGACAAATGAAAGCAGTGCAGGAAGCTACGCAGACCTCTTGATAAAGCTTGACGACAGGGGTGTTGCTGAAATAAGCGGAAGCACGAACAAAGGGCTTTTCCAAGGCCTCAGCAAGGAAGGGGACACACTAAGGGGGTTTAGCGAGGACCTCACAAGCAAGAAAGGGAAGTACTGGATTTTTCAGATTCAAACCGAAAGAATAGACACCTTCATAGTCAAGATTGTGCTGCCTGAGAACTCGGTTGTCAACCACATAAGGGGCAAAGGTCATCTCGGAATAGAGAGCAACAAGGGCCTTACTGTCCTGACATTTGTGGGAGAGAACGCGCCTATAAACGTGACAGTGCAGTACAGGATTCAGATAGCAGGGAAAAAAGACGCGCTCAACCTTCTGACAATTCTCTCAGCACTCGTAATACTTGGCTCAGGGATTGTGGTTTCAAAGAAAATGAGCAGGAGAAGGAAGGAAAAAGGGCTTTCCGAGGAAGGGGAAAGCAGAAAGGCAAGGGATGAGAATGCGGCTGGAAGAAAGGAGAAAGCCAAGGAAGATGTTTCCAGAAATAGCGAGGAGCCCGTGCCTGAACCTGACTCTGACAAGATAAGGGCGATGCTTCCCGCGCTGAGCCCTGCGCAGAGAAAGATAATCAGGGTTCTTGAGTCAAGAGGGGGAAGATGCTCCCAGTCCGCAATAAGGAAGGAAACAATGCTTCCCAAATCATCAATCTCAAGAAACATAAAGTCCCTTGAGGGAAAGGGAATCATAAGAAAGGCAAGCCACGGCATGACAAACATCGTTGAGCTCAGCGAGGGATACATGAGAAATCAAGAAAGGAGTTCCGCAAACCGGAACACTACTGAAAGGAGTTCTGCAAAAGATTAATAAAGCGTTCCGCTGAATAAAAGAATCATCCATTCGCGAATGGTAATACAAATTTAAATATGCGGAGTGAGAAAGAAAGAAGAATAAGCAAAGAGGGATACAAAATGGCTAAAAAACAGAAAAAACAGGCAAAGGCCTACTTGGCAATCATGGTTGGAGTGTTCCTGCTGGCAGCAGTTGTTGCATTTGCATCGTTGTCCGGCAAAGCAAAAGCGCATGGTGGCGAGGACGACACAGATGACTCTGAGAACATGGGCCCGGGAAACACCAGCGACGCCCCTGAAACCCCGGCAGAAGGCATGAGCGACGACAATTCAAGCAGCCCGGACGAGGTAGAAGCTGATGACTCTGCAAAAGAGGAAGAGTCTCCGGAAGAACACTCAGAAACAGAACTGGATGACGAGCTTGAACACGAACTCAACGAGTCTGAAACTATAAGCCCTGAGGAAGAGGAAACAGAGCTTGAGGAGCTTGAAAACGAGACAGAGATTGATGAGAACAAGCTGATGGACGAGGCAGGGATCAGTGATGAGGAGAAGGAGCTGCTTGAGCATGTTGAAAAAAGGATGGGCGCAAGGCAGTACGTGCTCAACCTCCAGCTCAAGACGCGCATTGAGGCAGCCCTCATAGGCATGGATGTGGTGATTGAGCACCTGCAGAACAACGAAACAAACACCTCTGAGCTTGAGGAGCTGATGTCAGAGCTTCAGGATGTCTTTGACTCGCTGAACGAAACAAACCTCACTGGCAGGGAGTTCTCGGAGAAGGTAAGGGAAGTGAAGGACATAGTTCATGAGTTCAGGAAAAAAGCAGACGAACTCGTTCCTGAGGGGGAGAAGCAGAGCATAAGGGCGGAGATAAGGGAGCGGCTCAAGGAAGCGGACATCAAGCTGGGAAAGCTCATAAAAAGAGAGAAGAAGATAAGGAAGTTCTTCAACAAGAGGGAGCAGCTGAAGATACTGAGAAAGATAGCTGAAGAGGCGAGAAAAATAAAGAAGGCAGAGGGAAGGATCTTCAAGCTTGCACAGCGCCTCAGGGAGCTACGTGCCCTCAGCGAGAGGGTTGAGAAGGGCGACCTTACGAGAGAGGAAGCAAGGAAGCTGGCAGAGGAATGGAGAGAGAAGATAAAGGAGTACAACGAGGAGAAGCACATGGTCAGGGCAGCTGCAAGAAGGCTGCCTGTTGTCAGGGAAGCAATTGAGGTTAGGAAGGAAATAGCAGAGGCAAAGAGAGAGGGAAGAGACACAACAGAGCTTGAGGCAACACTGAGGCAGATAACTGCCCAACTCAAGGAAACAAAGAGAAACGGAAGACTGACAAAGGAGAGAGAAGCAAAGCTCAAAATACTCCGCGACAGACTCAAAGAGCTTAGGGAGAGAACGAAGGAACGAATGGAAAAAGCAAGGGAAAGAGCGAAAGACATAAGAGAACAGAGAATTGACAGAGCAAGGAGCGTTAAAACAAGGATGGACAAAATAAGAGAAAACAGGATTCAGCGGCAAGAATCAGAAAGAGGTGAGGAGGTATGAGAAAAGCAAGCATCGCCGTAATAATGCTTTTCCTGGCACTTGGCTTTGTGCTTGCAGGGTGCCAGAAGCAGGCACCGGGCGGAGGGGAAAAGCAGCAGCCGCAGGAGAAACAGCAGCAAAAAGACATTGAGCTCCCGCCCTTCCCGGAAGCGCAGCCGGGCGAAGAAGCTCCTGCTCAGGCTCAGAATGAAAGCGAGGCAGTGACGCCTGAAGAGGCTCCGCAGCTACTCTCAGAGGACGAGGTTGACATCGGGGAAGTCATTTAGCTGCTTCTTTTTTTGATTTATTTCAAAACAAAAACTCCGGAAGCCAGCGCAAAAGAAGCACATAGCAAAATCAGGCAACAAGCTTGCATAAGCAACAAAGGGGCTTTAATTTTCAACGCCCAAGCCCACGTTGCAATGAAGGTTTCTGGAAGGTAGCGCAGGGCTTCACGCCGCACTTGTTTTTGGTC
>CAYVGP010000098.1:0-4876 GCA_964451135.1 uncultured Methanosarcinales archaeon | reverse complement strand
GACTCGGATTGACATCTTCATTATAAGCATTTCGAAATATTTTAATAATCTCTCTCTGTTCTTATCCTGATATGGATTTTTTTATCACTGGGGGGGCAGGATTTGTCGGGTCTCATCTGGCTGACTACCTGCTTAAAAAAGGCAGTGTCACGGTATTTGACAACCTTCTTTTGGGCACTCTGTCCAATATAAAGCACAACCTTAACAACCCCCAATTCCGGTTTATCAAGGGCGACCTGCTGGATTTTGAGCATCTCAGGAAGTCAATCGCAGGACACTCAGTCGTGTTCCACCTTGCCGCCAACTCCGACATATCCAATAACGAGAGGACAGACACAGATCTGAAGATTGGCACACTGGCAACTTACAACGTTCTTGAAGCCATGCGCCTCAACAAGATAAATAAGATAGTTTTTTCTTCAAGCTCAGCGATTTACGGCGAGCGCCTTGGAGAAGCAATTAAGGAAGACGACGGTCCTTGTCTGCCCATATCTTTTTACGGGGCCTCAAAACTCGCTTCGGAGGGATTGATATCCGCTTTTTGTCACAACTTCAATTTTCAGGCATGGATTTTCAGGTTCGCAAACATTGTGGGCTCAAGAGGGACCCACGGTGTTTTGGTTGATTTCATAAGAAAGCTCAAGGAAAACCCGCGCGAGCTTCTCATCCTTGGGGACGGAAGGCAGAGCAAGCCCTACCTGGAGGTTCATGACTGCGTTGAGGGCATGCTCTTCGGCCTTGAAAATGCGGGAGATGAGCTGAATTATTTCAACCTGACAAGCAGCGACTCAATTTCAGTCAGGGAGATTGCTGAAATAGTGGTTGAGGCGATGGGGCTTGAGGGAGCCGCTTTCAAGTACACGGGAAGGGACAGGGGCTGGACGGGAGACGTTCCGCGGGTCAGAATGGACCCTTCAAAACTATCAGCCCTTGGATGGAAACCGAGACTTAACTCAAAACAGGCCGTAACCAAGGCAGCTCAGGACCTGGTAAAAGAGATGTGCGAATGAATCCCGTTCAAAGGATGCAGGCGGTTATTCTTGCAGGAGGCCTCGGAACAAGGCTCAGGCCTTTGACAGAGAAAATTCCCAAGCCCATGGTTCAGGTACTTGGGAAGCCCTTTCTCTGGCATATGCTTCGTGTGCTTTCCAACCGCGGCGTTAAAGACGTCGTGCTCGCCACAGGGTATCTTTCTCGCGTGATTGAGGATTACTTCAGAGACGGCTCTGAGCTGGGCATCAGGATTCGCTACTCTGTTGAACCATCTCCGAGAGGCACAGGCGGCGCGCTTTTATTGGCTGAAAACATGCTCCAAGAGAACTTTTTTGTCTTATACGGGGATTCATTGCTTGAGATGGATTACAGATCTTTGTGGGACTTCCATTTGTCCCATGGCTTTACTTCTACAATAGTGGTTTATGACAACTCAGACAACACTTCGGTGAGGAACAATGTGAGCATAGACAGGGAAGGAATCGTCGTGGCTTACGACAAGAGCGGCTCAACCCCTGATCTTGGCTACGTTGAGGCAGGAGTTCTTGTGTTCTCTAAAAAAATCTTTGACATTTTCCCGAAGAAGGATGTTGTGTCAATTGAAACAGACATCTATCCTGAACTAATAAAGCGAAAACAATTAATAGCTTATCCCTCAACTGAGAGGTTTTATGACATAGGCACTCCTTCAAGGTTAGCGGAATTTGTTGATTTCCTTAAAAAAAGGGGGAACTAAGATGATTATATCCCGAACACCTCTTAGGATAAGCTTTTGCGGCGGAGGAACGGACCTCCCCTCGTTTTATAAGTCCGAATTCGGGGCAGTGGTTTCCGCCTCAATCAACAAATATGTTTACATCACGGTAAACAAGAAGTTTGATGAGCACATTCGCGTCAGCTATTCGGAGACGGAGATAACTGACGACGTTAACAATGTCAAACACCCTCTTTTCAGGGAAGCGATGAAATTAACAGGCGTGAATAAGGGCGTTGAGATTACATCCATTTCCGACATTCCCTCAAAGGGCACAGGGCTTGGCTCATCAAGCTCATTCACAGTGGGCATACTTAACGCTCTTTACGCCTATTCCGGAAGGTTCAGGTCTGCGTCGCAGCTCGCTGATGATGCCTGCAAGATAGAGATAGACATACTGGGGGAGCCAATAGGGAAGCAGGACCAGTACATTGCCGCTTTCGGCGGTCTCCAGTACATCCAGTTTAACCCGGACGGAAGCGTGTTTGTTGACCCGATAATATGTCCGCTTGAGAAGAAGAGGGAGCTGGCAGGAAATCTCCTTATGTTCTACACAGGCATAACCCGGAGGTCCAACTCGATCCTCGCAGAGCAGAGCAGAGAAACGCCAAAAAAGATGCAATACTTGGTCCAGATGCGGGACCTTGCTCTGAAAGCAAGAGACGCCCTCAACAAAGGAAACATATCATCTTTTGGCGAGCTTTTGCACCAGAACTGGATTCTGAAAAAGAAGCTTGCGGAGGCCATCTCAAACGAACAAATAGACGCTTATTACGAAAAGGCCCTTTCAGCAGGGGCTTTGGGGGGCAAGCTCCTTGGCGCAGGAGGAGGGGGCTTTCTGCTTTTTTACGCTGAGCAGAGCAAACATGCTGCTGTCAGAAATGCGTTGTCTGACCTGAAAGAGCTCAAGTTCGAGTTTGAGCCTCAGGGAACCAAAATTATTTATGTGGGTGATTGATACGGCTGGTAAAATGGGGTTTGAAGAATTTGCTGAGGACTACCTTTCCAAGCTGAAGCAGGCTTTGGGCTCGCTGAATCTTGATGATGTCAAAAAAGTTGCCGAGCTCCTCTTATCAGCGAAACAAAGCGGCGGGCAAATATTCATTTTGGGCAACGGGGGGAGCGCCTCAACCTCCAGCCACTTCGCATGCGACCTCGGAAAGGGCACCCTGAAGAACCACTATGACGATGAGGAGAAGAGGTTCAGGGTGGTTTCTTTGACTGACAACGTGGCTTTGCTCACAGCGTACGCAAACGACCTTGCCTATGAAGACGTCTTCTCCCAGCAATTGAAAAACATTCTTCGGGAGGGCGATGTGGTTATAGCAATATCTGCAAGCGGAAATTCTCCCAACGTCCTCCGGGCTGTGGAGTTTGCCAACAAAACCAATGCAAAAACAGTAGGGTTCACAGGGTTTGACGGAGGAAAATTGAAGGAGATGGTTGACCTATGCGTTCATGTGCAGAGCAACCATTACGGCAGGGTTGAGGACGTACACTTGATACTCGAGCACATAATAACTTCCTACCTTGCTTCTTGCAAAGACAGCCCAGGTTAGAATGAGATCAACCAAGTTTTCAGTTAAGAAGATGGGGATGAAGGACGCTGTAGCTCTAACACTGCTGTTTATGGCTTCCTTTTACCTGTATTCTCTTCCTGCCAGGACAAGCCCCATGCCCTTTGGCGAGGGGGATGCCGCTCACCAGCTAGGCAGGGCTGACTACATGGCAACTCACGACAAGGCTTCAAGAGATCTGCCTTTTTATCTTGCGGCATGGTACGCATGGTACAATCCGAACGATTTTTTTTCACCTATTCAACCCGGTATATTTATGACAGATGCAGCACTGATCGAAGTCTTGGGTAATACACAAGCATTGCCTCAAAGAATTCAACTGATTCAAATATACTACGCGATTATTGCAAATTTTGTTATTCTGCTCGCAGTTTATTTTTTGATGAGAAAGCTTTACGGTTTCTACCCTGCTGTGCTCTCTGCGTTTTTCCTTCTTTTTCCAATGAGGAATGTATTAAGCTACATCTGGGGCCAGCGCACAATTCTCTTGGCTCTTTCTTACATCCCCCTTATTGTTTACTGCTATTATCGTTACACCAATAGTTTTTTAGAAAAGAGAGAGAAGAAAATTTATTTATTCTTGTTGGCTGTGTTTTTATCGATTGCTTCTTCATTTCATGCAGCAGCAGGAGTGTTAGGTGTGAGTGTTTTAGGCGCCTTTACCTTGCTACTTGTAATTCGCAATCGTCGTCTTCCATTTAACTTTCTATCAGCAGCATTTGCAGCATTCATTTTTTTTGTTTTGTTCTTGCCTCTTTTTCTTGATATTTCTCCTGGTTTCAGAGGCGAGTTCTTAAATTTTGATAATCTAGCCAGCCCCATTACTTTGTTAAAATGGTTTGCTTTATCAGGTGAGCCGGACAATGCTGTAATGTATATGTTCAATAAGGTTCACGGCGGTTACTGGACTCTTCCGTTTATTCTGATAGGGGTGTTCATCTTGCTTATAAGGAGAACCCCCCGGGATATCGCTTTGCTCTCATGGTTATTGGGACTGTACCTCATTCTTCACGGGAACGTAGTTGGAATTCATCCCCACGAAACTCGCATATTGAAAGGTTCCTCTCATATATTCTATCCTTTAGTTGCATTGGCTTTTTTCTATCTCCCTACATTGATGCCTGTTAAAAAATCTTTAAAAGCTCCTTTACGTATGCTGCTTATGCTGGCTTTTTTTATTCTGGTATTAACCCAGAACGCCCCTCCTGTTTATAAAACTCTTAAAACAGCATACCCCCCTATTCTGCGAATAACGCCGGCCCAACTTGAGGCAGCTGCATGGATAAGCAACAATATTCCTGAGCATTCAGTAGTCTATTCAGTCGGCCAGCTTACCTATCCAAAAGAGCGTTTTATGCACGTCCTCTCCCAGAGGGCCTTCCTGCCGGGGAGATACTTCTCTTTTCAAAAGGCTAAAAACCTCACTGCGACTTTTCCTATGACCAAAAAAATAACGCACGCTCTTTTTGATTATTCTGATTTTAATCTACTGGGCAACAAGGAAAATATAAAAAAACTTATTTCGAGTAAAAAATTTGCACGAGTTTTATAT
>CAYVGP010000097.1:0-4979 GCA_964451135.1 uncultured Methanosarcinales archaeon | reverse complement strand
CTCAGACCTTGCCTCCCAGAAGGAGCTGCCTATAAAAACCCTCTACCTCAACTGCAAGCTGAAAAAAGTAGCGGACACAGAGTACAGGATCATGGCCCACCTCGCAAGGGAGTTCGGCAAAGCAATACCTGCCACAGGCCTTCCCACAGACGAGGTTTACAAGATATTCTTTGCCGCTGTTGACTCCAGGAAGCAGTTTATCATCCTTGTGCTTGACGAGATAGACCAGCTCGTGAAAAAAGCAGGGGACGAGATACTCTACAACCTCACGAGAATAAACGAGGAGCTCAAGAACTCCCAGATAACAATCGTGGGAGTATCAAACGACCTGCTCTTCGCTGATTCCCTTGACCCGAGGATAAAGAGCTCATTGTCAGAGGAGGAGATACTCTTCCCGCCCTACAATGCCCTTCAGATACAGCAGATACTCAGGCAGAGAGCGAAAAAGGCATTCAAGGAAGGAGTTCTTGAGCAGGGTGTTATTGAGAAATGCGCTGCTTACGCAGCAAGAGACCACGGAGACGCCCGCAGGGCCCTTGAGCTTTTACGCGTCGCAGGAGAGCTTGCTGAGAGGGAAGAGGCAAAAAGGGTGACGATGGCGCACATTGACAAGGCAGAGGACAAGATAGAGAGGGACAGGGTGTTTGACATTGTTTCCTCCCAGCCGAGGCAGCACCAGCTCGTGCTTTACACTATCTTGAAGCTGGCAAGCAACAAGCCGAGCCAGATGTTCACGGGCCAGGCCTACGACATATACCGCTCATTGTGCCCGAAAGCAGGGCTGCGCCCCCTCACCCAGCGCAGGATTTCTGATGTTGTGGCAGAGCTGGACATGCTCGGCGTCATCTCCGCCAAAGTGATATCCAAGGGGAGGTACGGCAGAACAAGAGAAATATCCTTGGCCATACCGCCCTCAACAAAACCCAGAATCCTGAAAGTTCTTCAGACAGAGCTCAACCTTTAGTCTCACAATGGACTCGCTGCTTATTGAGAAAAAAAAGGAATTTGTAAGCCTGCTCCTCGACAGGGGCGTCATGATTAGGCCTGAGAATCTCATGCTTCTAAACACCCCTGAGCTTGTGCAGGAGCTCATTGACCTCGCCAAAAGCTCCCCCATCCCGGGCGAGCTGCTGAACAACCCTGAAGCCCTTAAAAAATACCTCGCCGAGCGCTCCCAGGGAAAAACCGAAACGCCCCCGGACTCGCAGGGCTCTGTGAAAGTAGTTGTGTCGCACAAGATTGAGAGCAAGAAGAGAGAGGTGGCGAACTTTGTGAGCTACTTCAGGTCAAGGTACAGGGCGCTCTCAAGGATTCTCTCCTCAAGGCCCGACCTCTCCTCAGTCATTTCAATATCAAGAATAAAGGGGATGGAGCTTAAGGAAAGGGTTTCCCTTATAGCAATAATACAGGACAAAAGGGAAACCAAGAACGGAAACATAATCCTCACGCTTGAGGACGTCACAGGGCAGGTTACCGCTTTGGTGAGCAAGAACAACAAGGAGCTTCTTGAGGAGGCAAAGACCCTCGTGCTTGACGAGGTTGTCGGCGTAACAGGCTCAATAGGGAACGGCATAATCTACATTGACTCGCTTTTGTGGCCTGACGTCCCCTTCACAAAGAGCCTTAAAAAATCCCCTGACGAGGCCTACGCCCTGTTTCTCTCAGACGTCCATGTTGGCTCAAAGTACTTTCTGAGGGAGAAGTTTGACAAGTTTCTGGCATGGCTCAACATGGAGCTGCCTGACGCTCCTTACGCAGACATCGTGCCCAAGATAAAGTACGCCTTCTTTGTCGGCGACTTGGTGGACGGGGTGGGGATATACCCTGACCAGGTGAAGGAGCAGCTCATTCCCGACATCTACAAGCAGTACGAGGAATGCGCCCGATTGTTCTCAAAGATTCCGAAACACATCTCCTTGATAATCTCCCCTGGAAACCACGACGCCCTCCGCATAGCAGAGCCCCAGCCCCCCCTTCCCAGGGACCTCGCCCCCGGCCTCTACGAGCTTCCAAACGCCTTTCTTGTCTCAAACCCTGCCCTTGTCAACATCCACTCCCGGGACGGATTCCCGGGCTTTGACGTCCTTATCTACCACGGATACTCCTTTGATTACTTTGTTGCGAACGTTGACGAGATAAGGTTCAACAACGGCTACGACCGGCCGGACCTTGTAATGTCTTTCCTGCTCAAGAGAAGGCACCTTGCCCCGAGCCATTCCTCAACCCTGTACGTGCCGAGCGAGGAGGACTGCCTTGTCATAGACCCGGTGCCTGACTTTTTTGTTTCAGGCCACATCCACAAGACCGCTGCAGCCAACTACCGGAACGTGCAGATGATTTGCAGCTCGTGCTGGCAGGCCACAACCTCATTTCAGGAAAAGGTCGGGCACCACCCTGAGCCAGCAAGGATACCAATGGTTAACCTGAAAACAAGGGAAGTGAAGATACTCACCTTTTAGCCAGAACACCAAGGTAAAATGCCTCACGAATCAGAAGCAATGGAAAAGTACTTCTCATCTATTCTGAGCCAGGTTGAGGAGGCCTACGAGCTGGCCGCGAAGGCAAGGGCGCAGATGAGGGACCCTGAGGGCAGGGTTGACATCCTGCTTGCTAAGAACATGGCGGAAAGGGTTGAGGGGCTTATCAGCGCTGTGACCCCTGAGCTGACAGGGACCAGGCTGACAAAGAGGATTGAGGAGCTTGAAGAGGAGTACGGCACCCTTTCATGGGAGGTGGCCCTGAAAATAGCGGAAGAGGTTGCTCTGGAAAAGTTCTGCACCTTCTCCTCAAAAAAAGCAGCCATGGAGGCAGGTATCCGCGTAGGCTTCGCCTACCACACCCTTGGAATTGTTTCCGCTCCCTTGGAGGGCTTTATTGACCTTGAGTTCAAGAAGAGAAGGGACGGCAGGGAGTACGTTGCCCTGCGCTTCGCAGGCCCGATAAGGGGGGCAGGGGGGACAGGGGCGTCTGTGTGCGTTATCATAGGGGACTACGTGAGGTCTGTGATGGGGTATGGCAGGTACGACCCCACAGAAGAGGAGATAAGCAGGTACATCACCGAGCTGCAGGACTACCACGAAAGGGTTACCAACCTCCAGTACAACCCTACAAAGGAGGAGCTCCGCTTCCTCATATCAAATCTTCCAGTGGAAATTGACGGGGACCCGAGCGAGTCCATTGAGGTCTCAAACTACAAAGACCTGCCGAGAGTGGCGACCAACAGGATTCGCTCAGGCGTGTGCCTTGTGGTCTCAATGATAGCCCTCAAGGCCCCGAAGCTCTGGAAGCGACTGGAGAAGTGGGGAAAGGACTTCAACCTTGAGTGGGATTTTCTCAAGGAATTCTTGGAGATCCAGAAAAGGGCCAAGGCAGGCAGGGCCCACACAGATGACAACGCATCCGAGAAGCACCAGAAGCTCACCCCTAACAGCACCTTCATAGCAGACCTTGTTGCCGGAAGGCCTGTTCTTTCAAGCCCGATGGCGAACGGCGGCTTCAGGCTCAGGTACGGCAGGAGCAGGGTTTCGGGGTTCAGCGCTGCAAGCATACACCCGGCAACAGCCCATGTCCTGAAAAAGTACATAGCTACAGGAACCCAGCTCAAGGTTGAGAGGCCCGGCAAGGCAACAGCAATAACATTCTGCGACGCCATTGACGGCCCTGTCGTGCGCCTGAGGGACGGAACTGTGCTTTACCTCAACAACGAGTCCCTTGCAAAAAAGATGGCAAAGGACGTCTCAGAAATCCTGTACCTCGGCGACATTCTTTTCAGCTACGGGGACTTTTCCGAGAACGGCCACTTTCTCTGCCCTCCCGGCTACTGCGAGGAATGGTACTCGCAGGAGCTGGACCACGCAATAGTTGAGCTCTTCGGGACTCTTGACTACGAGAAGGCAGCAGAGCTCACAGGCATAAGCGCGGAATCAATAAGGAGGCTGGTAAAAAACCCCTTGGGAACGCTTGTTTCCTTTGAGGCAGCCCTTTCCCTCTCCCTTAATCTCAGGGTTCCGATGCACCCATCCTACACGTATTTCTGGAACTCAATCTCTCTGCAGGCACTCTCAAGGCTTATTGAGGCAATGAAATCAGCGAAAGTCCTGCGCTCAGGCAAGTTCGTGGCAGGGCTTTTGGCAGAGCACTCAAGAGAAACAAAGAGAGCCCTTGAACTCATAGGAATGCCGCACACCCTGAGGGGGAAAGAAATATTTGTGGGCAGGGAGCACGCGCCTGCCCTTCTCTTTTCTCTGGGAATAGAGAAAAAGGCGCGCCTCAACCCATCCACTGAAAGCCATGACCTTTCCAGCTTCAAAACAGCCCTTGAGGCAGTGAACGCGTTGTCAGGCATAGTTGTCAGGGACAAGGCAGGGACATTCATAGGCGCGAGGATGGGCAGGCCTGAGAAATCAAAGCAGAGAAAGCTCACAGGCAGCCCGCACGTGCTCTTTCCTGTTGGGGACGAAGGAGGGCGCTTAAGGAGCTTTCAGGCAGCGCTCCAGACAGGAAAGGTCAGCTCCTCCTTCCCAATTTACTACTGCCCGAAGTGCTCCTCTGAAACCATTTACAGGAGATGCGAAAAATGCGACTCATTCACAGAAAAAAGGTACTTCTGCAGGGGCTGCGGGGTGCTTGACACCCCTGAGTGCAAGAGCCACGGGGAATGCCTCTCCTTCTCCCAGCGCGACATTGACATCTCCAGCTACTTCAACGCTGCGCTCAGGCATCTTGGCATGAGCGTGTACCCTGACCTCATAAAGGGGGTGAGGGGCACATCAAGCAAGGACCACATCCCCGAGAACCTCGCAAAGGGGTTTCTCAGGGCGAAGCACGACGTTTACGTGAACAAGGACGGCACAACGAGGTATGACATGAGCGAGGTGCCCATAACCCATTTCAAGCCCCGGGAAATAAGCGTTTCTGTTGAAAAGCTCAAAGAACTTGGCTACTCCTATGACGTAAAAGGAAAGCCCCTTGAGAGCCCC
>CAYVGP010000096.1:0-5002 GCA_964451135.1 uncultured Methanosarcinales archaeon | reverse complement strand
AATGCAGGAGGAGATGGACAGGTTGTTTCAGGAGTTCGGGTTTGGCAGGCACCGGCTGAGCCTCCCTCTGAGGGAAACATCTGCGACAGCAATAACCCCTGAGACAAGCAACTACAGGGAGCCGCTGGGAGACATCTGGGAGACAGACAAGGAAGTGATAGCCAGCGTGGAGCTTCCGGGGCTGGACAAGAAAGACATACAAGTTAATATAACTGACGACGCCCTGGAGATAAAGGCAGAGAGAAAGATGGAGAAGGAAGAGAAGAAGAAGGGAATGTACAGGGTTGAGAGAAGCTACTCAGGGTTCTACAAGTGCATGCCGCTTCCTGCAGAAGTGGAGGCAGACAAGGCAGAGGCAACCTACAAGAACGGAGTGCTGGAAATCCACATCCCGAAGAAGGAGGCAAAGAAGTCAAAGGCAAAGAAGATAGCCATCAAGTGATATCTGCTTTTGCTTTTTTTAGTTTTTGGCAGTGCTAAGAAACGATCCTTTAACCAGACAGCCCGCTGCGCGTTTGCATCACGCTCACTTTGACAAAATAGCTGAATCAATCAAAACACGGGGTGGTTTAAGATGAAAAACAAGGAAAACGAGATAACGCTCAAAGTCATTGAGGCACAGCAGCAGGACGTGGGAAGAAGCATCGCCCGCATCTCAAGCGAGAACATGGAAAGACTGGGGGTTGAGCCGGGCGACATAGTAGTCATACAAGGAAAGAAGAGCACTCCCGCAGTTGTGTGGCGAAGCATTGACGAGGACTCCGAGCATGTGAGAATAGACGGCACCCTGCGCTTCAACGCAGGCACAAGCATCGGAGAAACTGTTAAGATAAAGAAGGCAGAGACAAGGGATGCGCAGAAAGTGACTATAGCTCCAACAGAACTCATAAAATTCACAGCAGACCCCACAAACTACTTCCTTGACAAGCTCGTTGACAAGCCAGTTGTGCAGGGAATGAAGCTCAACATTGACGTGATGGGAACAGTGCTGCACTACACTGTTGTGTCCACAACCCCGAGAGGAATACTCAGGATAACCCCCTCCACGAAGCTGGAGGTGCTTGAGGAGCCTGTCAAGGCAGAAGAAATACACATACCCGAAGTGACCTACGAGGACATTGGCGGCCTGAAGGAAGAGATAGACATGATAAGGGAGATGGTTGAGATACCCATGAAGCACCCCGAGGTCTTTGAACGCCTCGGAATAGGGGCGCCGAAGGGAGTGCTTCTGACAGGCCCTCCGGGAACAGGAAAAACCCTGCTCGCGAAGGCGGTCGCTTCCGAGACAGACTCAAGGTTCTACTCCATAAACGGCCCTGAGATAATGAGCAAGTTCTACGGCGAGAGCGAAAAGCAGCTCAGGGACATATTTGAGCAGGCTGAAAAGAACGCTCCGAGCATAATCTTCATAGACGAGATCGACTCCATAGCGCCGAAAAGGGAGGAAGTGACAGGAGAGGTTGAGAGAAGGGTTGTCGCCCAGCTCCTGACCCTGATGGACGGCCTCAGAAGCAGGGGGCAGGTGGTTGTCATAGCAGCAACAAACAGGGCCGACGCAGTTGACCCTGCATTGAGAAGGCCGGGGAGGTTTGACAGGGAGATAGCGATAAACGTTCCTGACGCGAGCGGAAGAAAGGAAATACTCCAAATACACACAAGGGGAATGCCCCTCGCAAAGGACGTTGACCTTGACGTGCTCGCCCAGAAAACAGTGGGCTACACAGGGGCGGACCTTGAGATACTCTGCAAGGAGGCGGCCCTGAAATCCCTCAAGAACTACATGCCCAGCCTCAAGGAAATAGAGGAAAAGGTGCCTACGAACGTGCTTGAGAAGATAGAGGTCAGGATGGAGCACTTCCTCTCTGCGCTGAGAAAGGTGGAGCCGAGCGCCATGAGGGAAGTACTGATAAGAAAGCCCAAGGTCAAGTGGGAAGACATTGGCGGCCTTGAGGAAGTCAAGGAAAGGCTCAAGGAAACAGTGGAGTGGCCCCTGAAGCACCCCGAGCTCTTCAAGAAGGTGGGAATAAAGCCGCCAAAGGGCATCCTTCTCTACGGCCCCCCGGGCACAGGAAAAACCATGCTCGCAAAGGCAGTTGCGACAGAGGCAGAGGCGAACTTCATCGCAGTGAAGGGCCCTGAGCTGGTGAGCAAGTGGGTGGGGGAGTCAGAGAAGCACATAAGGGACATATTCAAGAAGGCGAGGCAGGTGGCTCCGAGCATAATCTTCTTTGACGAGTTTGACTCAATAAGCAAGATAAGGGGTCACTCATTAACAGACGCCACAGAGAGGATGGTGAATCAGCTCCTCACAGAGATAGACGGAATAGAGGAGCTTGAGAAGGTGGTTGTGATAGCCGCAACCAACAGGCCCGACCTCATAGACCCCGGCCTCTTAAGGCCCGGCAGGATAGACCTCAAGGTGGAGATACCCATGCCTGACCAGAAGTCAAGAGAGGAAATATTCAGGGTGCACACAAGGAACATGCCCTTTGAGAAGGACGTTGACATAAAAGAGCTCGCAAAGCAGACGCCTGGCTTCTCAGGCGCGGACATAGAGGCGGTTTGCAAGGAAGCAGGACTCACAGCCCTCAGAAGGGCCATCGCAAAAAACAAGACAGAGAGCATAAGAGTGAGGAAGGACGACTTTCTTAACGCTGTGAAGAAGGTCAAGGAGCAGTCAAAGGCAGCAGGGGCAGAGGGGGCTGACTACACCGGGTAGCCGGATTTCTTATTTTTCAATGACATAAATGATTCCGCTGTTCAGCCATGCCTTGTACAGAGTAAACTCACTTGCGTAGTAGTTAGGGACGGAGAATGCTATCTCCTCTGCAAAGAATTGGGGATCGAGCGAACCCACAAAAACACCGTCTATAACCTTGACTGAGCCCGCAGGCCCCTTCACAGAGTCATAAATCTCGAGAATGCTGGAAAGTGAAGGCCCGTAAAATGTTTGAATATCAGCGTCAAGATAGATTCTTGCTTTGCCCAGAAGCCTGTCAAGGCTGGCCACTTGTGTGAGATAATCAGGGAAAGGGTTCAGCTTAGGGAAGTTCTTGTGAGCGATTAAATCGCTGTAAATATTTTTTCGGAGAGAAGCCATATCCTCAGCGATTTTTCTGTGGGACTCATTCAGCAAAGAGTTATACATAAAAAGAGCGAATCATACCGCAAATAAAAATATGACGTTTTTTGCGAAAACAATGAGACAGAGAGCTGCAATCGCCGCCATTTTAGCGCTCTCCCTGATCCTGGCATCATGCGCGCAGCAGCCAGAGCGCCAGGCAAGCAGGGCGAAGAGCATTGACATGCTGATAGAAACAGCAGTGTTCGGCACTGCAAACGAGTCAACGCAGGCAGCGGCAGAACTCAGAAGCAGGGCTTCAGAGGCGTGGCCAAGAATAGCAGAGAGGCTGAGCAAGGAGCCGAGAAGAAGCAGCGAGGGGGGAGAAAGGGCGAAGCTCATTCTTCTTGACGTGCTACTGAGCGCCTCCGGCGCGCAAAGAAATCTCTCAGAGGAGGTTTCCGCTCTTGTCGGCGTGGCTGTTGAGGACGAGTCCCCTGAGGTGAGGGAAAAAGCGTCCCTCCTTCTTCTCGCAAGGAACGAAAGCTGGGAACAAGAGGCAGAAAGCTACCTCTCCTCTTTCCCATTAACAGAGTTCATGCCAGACGCAGATGAAAAAACAGAGACCATATGGAGGGCAGAGGAGCTGCTCCTCAAAAGAGGGAACAAAAGGGCGGAGGAATTCCTTGTCGGGAGGATAGCAGGGGGCACAATGAAAGACAGGGAGAGGGCTGTGAGAGCGATAATAAGCGCGAACAGGAAAGAGCTCCTTCCATACGCAGAGGGGCTGCTGAACTCTGACAACGCTGCTCTGAGGGCAGCTGCTGCGCGCGCTGTAGGCGCGCTTGGCTCTGAGAAAAACGCCCAAGCAGTCCTTTCAATGCTCAACGACACCTCCCCCGAGGTCAGAGGCGAGGCAGCCCGGGCATACGCCTCGCTCCTGGCAAACAATTCCCTGCCAGAGCTTGCGGGAGCCCTGAAAAGGGAGACAGAGCCGCAAGCAAAGAAGGCGATAACTGATGCGATGAGGGAAGCCAACAACACAAGGGCTTAATAAGGCACCAAAGAGCCGGGAAGAAAGCCCGGCAAGGAATCAGGGCATAACTGCCCATAAAAAGGGCGAAAGCCAAAACAGGGGTGATAAAAATGGAGTGCAACGTGGGAAAAACAGAAAGGGTGGTAAGGGCCGCAGTGGGCGTGGCCGCAGCAGTGCTCGGAGTGTATGTCAGCGCGTGGTTCTACATCATAACAGCAATAGGCCTTGCAACAGCTGCAGTCGGCTACTGCCCTGCCTCGCACCTGCTCGGCATAAACACGTGCAAGAAGAAGAGTCAGGGCATCAAAAAATCTTCTTAATCCGGCCGGGCCCGCGCGCCCCGGGCTTTTTCCGGAAGACGAGGGGCCACGCATAAAAACAACCCCTCAAGACAAGCAGGCATGATACCGGAGGCGGCAGCTGTGCTGCTCGGGGTCTTGGCAGGAACCCTCACAGGCCTTGTTCCCGGCATACACGTAAACCTCGTGGCAGCGCTCGCAGCCGGCTCAGCAGGATTTCTTCTTCAACACGCAAGCCCCCTGAGTCTCGCCTTATTCCTTGTGTCAATGGGAATAACCCACACCTTCCTGGACACAATCCCCTCTGTCTTCCTCGGCGCGCCTGACTCGGCAACAGCCCTCGGAGTGCTGCCGGGGCACCGCTTCCTGCTCCGCGGAAAGGGGGCGGAGGCAGTCCAGCTGACACTGGTGGGAAGCGTTGCAGGGCTTCTCCTCAGCGTAGCACTGTTCCCTGCTGCTGTGTTTGTTGTCAGGAACTTCTACTCATACGTGGAGAAGGCAATCCCCCTGCTCCTGATTGCAACAATGCTCTTCAGCGTGACCACAAGCAGGAAAAGGGCTTGGGCAGCAGGGGTGCTTATGACATCAGGACTTCTCGGGATAATA
>CAYVGP010000095.1:0-5005 GCA_964451135.1 uncultured Methanosarcinales archaeon | reverse complement strand
AGGGCGAACTCGCAAGGGCGGAGTCACTGGGGGCGGCAAGAGTCTCAGGGGTTATTGAGGCAGGCGCAGACTCCTCAAGGCTTCTCAGCTCAAAAGGGGTTGACGTGGGAAGCAGGTCCACGCTGTTTTATTACTCTGCAAGGGCCTTCTCATCAAAAGAGGCGTCTGCGCACAGCGTTGTGATAGGGACAAGATTCAGCAGGGGGCTCGTTAGAAAGGCCACAGAGGAGGCAGCCACTCTGTCCGCAATGGCAAGGAATCCGAAAAGCGCAAAGAGCGGCACGTTTCCAGTGCTATTTTCTCCCCTCGCATTCTCAAACCTGCTTGACAACGCTGTTTCTTCCTTGTCAGCATTTGATGTTGACAGCATGATGTCGCCATTTGCGGGGAAAATAGGTAAAAAGGTTGCGTCAGAGGAAGTCACAATCTATGACTGGGGGAACATGCCGAATGCTCCGGGCTCCTCGCCTTTTGACGACGAGGGAAGGCCCACCAGAAAGACAGCCCTCATAAAGAACGGGGTGCTGAGAACCTACCTCCACAACACTTCAACAGCAAGGAAGCACAGGGCAAGGCCAACAGGGAACGCGGGCATACTAAGTCCGGAGCCTACGAACATAGTCCTCAGCAAAGGAGACTCCACAACAGAGGAGATGATTTCTTCAATGAAGGAGGGCTACTACGTCACAAACCTGTGGTACACCAGATTCACCAACATGGCGACAGGAGACTTCTCAACAGTGCCGAGGGACGCTGCCTTTTATGTCAGGAAAGGGGAGATACAGAAGCCTGTGAAGGGCTTGCGCTTGAGCACGAACATGCTCTCAATGCTTAAGGGTATCGCTGCTATTGGAAAGAGGCCGCAGTGGGTCAAGGGGTGGGACGGCGAAACCCCCTGCTACACCCCTTCTGTGCTCGTGAAGAGCGTGAGGGTGACGAGGCCGGCTTCTGTTTGAGATATTTTCTGGAAGCCAAATTCCCTTCAACTTCCAAAACCTTTTTATAAGTGAAAGCGACTCTTTTTGTCATGGCTGAAGAACTGGACAACGTGATGTACACCTACACAGCAAACCTGAGCCACCTTGAGGAGGAGAACAGGCTTCTTAGAGAAACAGTCAACAAGCTCCGCTCAGACCTTGAGAGGTTCAGGGAGCCTGCCCTGATGGTGTGCGAGGTCCACGACCTCATCAAGGACAAGGCAATAATAAAAGTGCCCAACGGAAACATGTTCTACGTCAACATAGCTGCAAACATGAAGAAAATCTCCTCAGGAGACCTCGTTCTTGTTGAGCAGAAGAACCTCACAATAGTTGACAAGGTCAAGACAAGCAAGAAGTTCAACGTTGAGCAGTTTGTAATAATGGAGAAGCCCACCGTAAGCTGGAGGGACATAGGGGGGCTTGAGCACCAGATAAGGGAGCTTCAGGAAGTCATAGAGCTTCCCTTGGTGAAGCCCAAGCTCTTTGAGGAAGTGGGAATAACCCCTCCCAAAGGAGTCCTGCTTTACGGCCCTCCCGGCACAGGAAAAACCCTGCTGGCGAAGGCAGTTGCGAACTCAACAAAGGCAATGTTCATAGAGGTTGTTGCGTCAGAGCTTGTGCAGAAATTCATAGGGGAGGGGGCAAAGCTCGTGAAAGACATTTTCCAGCTCGCGAAGAACAAGGCGCCTGCAATCATATTCATAGACGAGCTTGATGCGCTCGCTTCCAGAAGGATAGAACTTGGAACATCCGGGGAGAGAGAGGTGCAGCGAACGTTCATGCAGTTCCTTGCAGAGCTTGACGGATTCAAGGCCCTTGGAAACGTGAAGGTCATTGGGTGCACGAACCGAAAAGACATCCTTGACCCCGCAATACTCCGCCCTGGAAGGCTTGACAGGCTCATAAACGTTCCACTCCCGGACAAGAAAGGCGTGGAAACAATCTTCAAGATACACACACGAAGAATGAAGCTCAGAAAGGTGAATTTCCCTGCTCTCCAGAAAAGGATGGAGAACTTCTCAGGAGCGGAGATAAGGGCTGTGTGCACAGAGGCGGGCTACTTCGCCATAAGGAACAACAGGAGCTACGTCACGCAGGACGACTTTGAAAGGGCTGTTGAGAAGGTGAAGCAGGACGAGGAGCTTGAAGGCAGGGACTACCTCAGGATGTTCGGCTGAGAGTTCTTTTCCCCTGACACCTCCCCGGCGGGCAGGGCGTTTCCCTGAACATGCCTCATCCTGACCTCCAGATACTCTGTGTTGCATATTGCCTCAATAAACTCTTTCTGAACATCTCTCGGAGCGGAAAAGAAGAGCAGGGGCTTTGTTTGCAGGTAGCCTCTCAGATTAAGCACGCCTGAAACCGACTCTTTTATTATTTCTTCAACCGGCATGCCCCTCATCAATTCCTCTTTTCCTTTCTGTGTGAGGCGGTACGCTGTCTCAATCCCCGGAGCAATGACGCGGAAATCAAGGTTTTTGCCTCTGCCCCTCCCGTAGAATTCCCGGGACACCCAAATCATGCTCTTGATGTCCTGAGGGCTGGGCACTGACACCAGAAGCTCCAGCCCTGACCTTGTTGTTTCCTTCACAACGCTCTCAGGGTCTATATTCTCTTCCAGGTACAGCTCAATCCAGGAACCCAGGTAGTACCTGTAGGAGGAATGGGTGTGAATGAAAATTATCTCGTTCTCTTCTCCCAGCAAGCGTTCATAAACATCGGGGTTAGTTCTTACTCCTCCCACCACGTCTCTGCCTGCATCAAACTTTTCGCTTTCCATGCCTGTCTCAACCCATTCTTTCCTCTCAGGAAGGTAAGCGTAGGACTCTTCCCTGTCTGCTCTGTCAACCCAGCTCTGGATATCCCTTAACCCTTCCTCGTAATCCTTTGTCACTTTCAGCACTATTCGGGGATTGTTATTCAGAACAAGCCTGGATGATTCGTAAAAATTCGGGGCCGCCTTTCTTATTGCCGGAGAGCACCCCACATACAGTGCTGCGAGCGCAACCAAGAGATTTTTCCCTTTCATCAAAAGGGGTGTTGAACAATCAATTAAAAATTTTTCTATTTTATCCACTTTTAAGTGGTGACTATTTCTTTGCTTGCTCAGTGCTCGCTTGAAATGACACAAAACCCAGAAAATAATAGCGCGCGCTCCTCAGTTACTTCCGGTCCTCATCGCCGAAGCTCAGCGGGTGTTCACGCAGTCATCGCGCGCTCATGGAATTAATGCGCCGCTTTTTAAAAGGGTTTTGGTTTCAGCGCTTCTTTTTCTGCTTTACCGAGAACCTTATCAGCATGTAGAGCGGCCCCTGCTTGTTTATCAGTTCCCGCATGTCGCTCTTTGAAATGGTGAAGTAGTATTGGTTTGAGGCAGGCTCCTTTGCAATGCCCCCTGTTGGTATGAACCTGCCCTTTTTCTTGAAATAAAGGAAGGTGTTCGGCTGGTTGAGGAGCTCAACAGCCTGCCGCGGAGAGAACTCTTTATGTCTGAGAACAGGTTCTTTTTTGTTGGAAAGAGCTGACTTCTCATAAACCCCTGTCTTGTAATCCCTGCCTTCAAGTATTCGCATATTGAACTCCAGATACTCTTCTAAAACACTTTCGCTTGCGTTGACATGGACCCTGAGCAGGGGCACCCTTCCTATTTTCTCCCCTGCTCTTTCCCGAGAATACTGCGCTGCAAAGGGCACAGGCAATCCGGTGACAACACCCTCTGATGCGGATCCCGCCCCCTCTAAGTTGCTCTCAATCGCTTTCTTTGCCTTTTCCTCCGGAATCTTATTCCTTAGCCACGCGTAGTATGCGTCTGCGCTTGCCCAAAGCCGCTGGACTATCTCCTCGGGGATGTGCGCCTCGGTGTCCTCAATAAGCTCAACCCATACTGCGGGCTCTGTTTTTGTCTTAATCCTGACCCTCTTGTAGTAGTCCGGGGCAGGCCTGTTCTCCAAGGTAACAGGGATGATTTTCTCAATATGGTTGTAGACCCTCAAGCTTGCTTCTGCCTCAGGCCTCAATGCTTCGGGAAACCTTCTTCCCATAACCTCAATTGCTTCTTCAAGGCTCAGCCCGTGGTTCCTGTACTTCTCTCGTGGAAAAACCCCCAGCCACGGAATCCTCGCTCCTTGGCTGACCCTCACTTCCAGGTCGTCCATCAGGTTCAGCCAGTGAAGGATTCTCTCCAGCTCCTTCCACTTTCCGGTTGCCTCGTAGATGTGCCTGCCGTACTTTAAGACCAGCTCTATCTCCTCTTCAATTTTCTGGCCAATCATTCCAGCAAGAATTCACGTCTCAAATAAAAAAGTTGCTATTTTAGAGTGGTCAAAACCCTCCAGCTTGCCTTTAGCACCCCTGCATTCTCTTGACCTGCTCAGGTGTGTAATCTTTTGCCTTTCCTGACATCCTCTTCGCCTGCCTTATGCGCCTATTTGTCTTCTCTGACAGCCTCATGGCCGCTCCACTCTTTTTTAATCCAAGTACGGTCCAAATCCTCCTAATTGGAGAGTCTATCTTCCTTGTTCTAAAAGAAGGTTCTCCTTTTCCAACTCATGATTTTGCAAAGGCAGGGAATTAAGCAGATAGCGGAGGGTCTTCTTGAAAAAGCTTACTCCATAAAATATTTTTGTTAAGTTAGTTATGCCCTCATAATTTTTTCTTTTTTCGGGATTAACGAGATCTCTTGCTTCAGCAAAATACCTTTCAGCCTCACAAACTTCATCATACATAACCTTCGGAAGAAAGCTCCCTCTTAGGTTATCGGAGGCTAGAGAAAGATGCGTTGTCCTTCCACCCCCTTTATCTTGATAATAGTCCGCAACACCATCTAATAATATTGCTCCTGCTGAATGAAGTCTCAAGACTTGTATTTCTTCTGATGTTAGAGGCTTCTTTGAGAACGCGGAGATAATTTCAGCGACATATTCTCCATAACTGGTCCCGATTTCAATTCTGGACATCTTTAAAGTGTCATAGCTCCTAGAGCACACTTCCCTAATTACTGCGTCTTTATGTTTTGTTAGTTTGTC
>CAYVGP010000094.1:0-5075 GCA_964451135.1 uncultured Methanosarcinales archaeon | reverse complement strand
CTCAGAACTCGCCCTCTCCGGGCGAGGGAACCTTTGACTCCTCCTTTGAGGCGCTTGCCGCGATGACGTCGTCTATCCTGAGTATCATCACCGCGACCTCTGCTGCAGAGCTGACTGCCTGCGTCTTTATCTTCAGGGGCTCTATAACGCCGCTTCTCCACGCATCAATCACTTTTCCTGTGAAGACGTTTATGCCCGCCCACTTCTTTCCCTTGTCGTGCGCGGACTTCAGCTCTGTCATCACGTCTATTGGGTCAAGCCCTGCGTTCTCTGCAAGGGTTCTCGGGATTATCTCTATTGCCGAGGCGAATGCTGAGACAGCGAGCTGCTCCCTGCCCGACAGGGAATCAGCGTATTTCCTGAGCTGCCTTGCGAGCTCAACCTCGGGGGCTCCTGCTCCTGCAACAACCTTGCCGCTCTTCAGGGCAGAGGCGATGTCCCCCAATGAGTCCTCCATCGCCCTTTTCACCTCGTCAATGACGTGCTCCGTGCCTCCCCTTATGAGTATGGTGACTGCCTTGGGGTTCTTGCACTCCCTCACAAAGGTCATGTCCTCGTCCCCCACCTTTATCTCCTCAACCACGCCTGCGTAGCCAAGGTCCGAGGAGGACAGGTCGTCTATGTTCGTCACGATTGTTGCGCCTGTTGCCTTTGCGAGCTTCTCCATGTCGCTCTTCTTCACCCTTCTGCACGCGAAGATCCCCTTTTTTGCGAGGAAGTGCTGGGCGATGTCGTCTATGCCCTTCTGGCAGAACACAACAGTGGTTCCCACAGAGGCAAGCTTTTCAACCATCTCCCTCAGCATCTTCTCCTCCTGGTCAAGGAATCCCTGAAGCTGCTCAGGGCTGCTTATCTGGATCTTCGCGTCTGTTTCCGTGCTCTTTATCTCCAAGGCAGAGTCTATGAGGGCTATCTTCGCCTTCTTCACATCTCTCGGCATGCCCGGGTGCACTTTTTCCTTGTCTATCACCAAGCCCTTCACCAGCTCGGTGTCGTCAACGCTTGCCCCTGTTTTCTTCTCAAGCTTTATGTCGTCCGTGTCTATGACTATCTCCCCGTTTGCTGTTTCCATTATCTGGAGTATTGCCTTAACAGCGAGCTCTGCAAGGTTCTCCTTTGCTGCCTCAGCCCCCTTTCCGGTCATCGCAGTGACAGCAATCCTCTTGAGCAGCTCCTTGTTCGTCTGGTTGACCGGCTCTGCGATGCCTTCAAGGATTTGCTGGGCCTTCTCGGATGCAAGGCGGAACCCCTTTGCAAGCACAGTGGGGTGTATCTCCTGGTCAAGGAGCTCCTCTGCCCGTTTCAGGAGCTCCCCTGCTAAAACAACCGCTGTTGTGGTGCCGTCCCCCACCTCGTCCTCCTGCGTCTTCGCAACCTCAACTATCATCTTGGCTGCAGGGTGCTCTATGCTCATCTCCTCAAGAATGGTTACGCCGTCGTTGGTTATTACAACATCCCCCAGAGAATCAACAAGCATCTTGTCCATGCCCTTCGGGCCTAGCGTTGTCCTCACTGTCTCTGCAACGAGCTTTGCTGCCTGTATGTTGTTCCTTTGAGCTGTCCTGCCCTGGGTCCTTTGGGTCCCCTCCGGCAGAATGAAAATTGGCTGAACCTGGTTTGCCATCTTGCATCCCCCTCCTGTTAGCTTATTGCGCTTCTCCTGAAAAATAAGGTTTTAGAATTCTCTGTCGGCAACCAAGGGGTGTTTATAAATATTGCGGTGGGCTCCAACATGCAGGAAGCTATGCAGGAAACTTTCAACATACTCTCCTTGCTCAGCAATGCAAAGGAAAATCCCCTGCTGAATCCAATATACATAAAACTATACTAATAGAAAGATTTATATATCACCCCTTTTCTTTATCCCCGGCCAAAGCATTAACAGAAAAAGACAAAACAAAGAAGAGGGATAGCAATGAAAACAGCAAAGAGAACCATAAGCGTTTTTAACCTCAAGGGGGGTGTTGGGAAAACAACAACAGCGATAAGCCTGGCAGCAGGGCTGGCAATGCAAGGCAGAAGGGTGCTGCTGATAGACCTTGACCCCCAGTCCCACATAACGAGCTTCTTCAGCGTGAAAGAGCCCAAGAAGGACACATTCGCGTTTCTCACAAACGGCGCTGAGATAAGCGAGTGCGCGCTTCCGGCAGGCAAAAACCTTGACGTGATTCTTGGCTCGGATGACATGAAGGGCGCTGAGTTCTCATTGATGCAGAAGCCCTCGCCAACCCTCTGCCTCAAGGAAAAGCTCTCAGCAGCCTCTTACGACTACGTGATAATAGACTGCCCTCCTTCCGCAGGAATACTCGCCCAGAACGCATTACACGCCTCAAACGAGGTGTTCGTCCCTGTCGCCACAGAGCCCCTGGCACTGCTCGGGCTCAGGCAGACAATCAGGACAGTGGAGGACTTCAAAAGCCACGCAGAGCACAGCATAGCTGTGACCAGGATAATACCCACGCTCTTTGACAGGAGAAACAAGATATGCAGGAAGGTTCTGCAGGAGCTGTTCAACACCTACTACGAGCTTGTGAGCGAACCGATCAGAATAAACACCAGGCTCAAGGAGGCCCCTGCTGCAAAAAAGTCAATATTCACGTATGCCCCTAAGTCTGCAGGGGCGGAGGACTACAGCAGGATAGTGAGGGACACGCTTTCGCAGGAGGAGTCCCTCGGAGAAGAGGGGCAGGCCGAGCCCCAACTCTTGAAGGCCCTTGCGTAGAAACCCAAAACACTATAAATCCTTCTTTCTTCTTTTTTGGCATGGAAAAGGCCGCATGCAGGCACTTCGGAAAGTGCGGGGGCTGCTCATTGCAGCACATCAGCATTTCCGAGCAGAGGAAGGAGAAGGCGCGAATTGTGTCAGAGCATTTGCAGAGGGCGGGAACGCCTCCCGGCAGGGACATTGAGGTTGTTGGCGGCTCGCCCTACGGATACCGCACCAGGATGGACTTTGCTGTGACGCCAACAGGGCTTGCGCTGAGGGAGAGGGGCAAGTGGCACTCCCTCGTGGAGATAAGCGAGTGCCCTATTGCAAACAAAGGGGTTGCCGTGCTGATGAGAGAGGTCTCTTCCTGGCTCAGGGAAAACAAGCGCATCAGCCCCTTCAACCTCGCAACCCAGCAGGGAACTCTGAGGTACGCTGTCATCAGGCACGCGAGGAACACTGCCTCGTCATGCGTGAGCTTTGCGCTGAACAGGGACTCTGAAACCCTGGCGCATGACCTGAGGGAGGTAATCTCTTTTGCGGAAAAGGCAAGCGCAGAAAGCGTTGTTGTGGCATACACAAAGCCGAAAAGCGACCAGAGCGTCTCCCAGGATTGCGAGATTGTTAAGGGCTCCGGTCTGCTGCGCGAAACGCTCCTTGGCAAAAGCTTTCACTACCACTCCCAGGGATTTTTCCAGAACAACCCCGAGGTCTTTGAGAAGCTCCTCTCGTTTCTTCTTGAAGAGGTTCCTCCTGGCAAGAAGCTGCTGGAGCTCTACGGGGGAGCGGGCCCTATTGCAATAACACTCTCGGAAAAGTTCAGCTCGGCAGTGACAGCGGACATTGAGGATGCGGCTGTGGAGCTGGCATGGAGGAACATCAGGAACAACAAAGCCGGCAACTGCTCAGCCCTCAAGATAGACGCCTCAAGACTCGGCGCAGAAGAGGCGCTGTTGGACAGGGAAACAACACTCGTCGCGGACCCGCCGAGGCAGGGGCTTCACCCGCGCCTGGTGAGGGCGATAAGGGAGAAAAGGCCGCAGGTCATTGCATATGTCTCGTGCAACCCCTCAAGCATGGCAAGGGACATCTCAGCATTAAGGGAGTGCTACGGGCTTTCAAAAATCAGGGTGTTTGACATGTTCCCCCAGACAGCCCATGTTGAGGCAGTTGCTATCCTGAAAAGAATATGAAAAAGCAGAGAGGACTCGCTGAAGGAGCGGCCCTGCCCCCGCATCCTCCTGCAGGCGAAAAACTTACCTGATTGCCTTTCTAAGGAGCACGAGCACTAAAACAACAAGAAGCGCGTCAGCAACAATCAGGAGGATTATCTTCCAGTACCTCTCCAAAAAAGCGGGCTCCGGCTTGTAGGCATAAACGACCTTCGCAGAGGGAGGCAAAACAACAGGCTGCTCCTGCGCTTCCTCAACAACAACCACCTCTTCCTTTTTCAGGGGCGCGGCCCCTGCTTCTTCCTTGCCGGGTTTGGATTCGCAGTCCCTCACAGCGAGGAGAAGCTTCTCAGAGTCCCCCAGCTTGCTGTCGTAATACGCCTCAACCATGAATGCGTATGCGCCTGACTTTTCCGCTGATGAAGTGTCAATGAGGTATGACGTCCTGAACACAGACTCGTCAACGTCGTCAGCGGGCAGCTCAAGGCTTTCCTCTGCGCTGAAGCCAAGCTCGGAAGAGCGCACCTTCAGGGTGACATCGTCCTCGTCCCTTGTCCCTGCGTTCGCGACCTCAAGGGTGAGCACGGAGGTGGAGCCGCAGCGAACCTCTGGCGGCTCAAGCTCTGCTCTTGAAATCCTGAGGTCGTGGGAGTCCTTGTCCACTTCCAGAGCCAGTGTTGCTTTTGAGTAGTACTTTCTTCCGTCCTCGCTCCTTCCCTCTGCCTCAATAAGAACCTCGTAGTCGTCCTCCTCAACAATGAGGGGGAGCGTGAAGTCTATGCTTTCTTTCTTGTCGTCGTCCTTCCTTATGGTGAACTCGCTCGTCTCCTCCTCAAGGTCGTCCCCGTCGTCAATGTCCTTTATGGTTACCTTCACTGAGGCGTCCCTCAGCTTGTTCTCCTTGTCAAGGTTGCGCAGAGTTATGTCAAAGGATATGTCTGACGAGGGCTTTGCCCTTCTGGATATCCTGTCCCCGTCCCTCAGGTTTGAGGACTTCCTCCCGTCAACCTTCACGTCTATGTCCTCAATCAGGAGCTTGTTGCACACCTCCTCAAACGTCACTGGCTTGGGGATTTTCTTTGGCTGGAATGTTATGAGGTCGTAGTCTGTCCTCACAAACCCCAGCACGTCGCCGTCCCTTGCGCAGTACTTGCCCCCGAATGAAGAGAAGTCGCGGTTCCAGCAGCTTCCCGGGG
>CAYVGP010000093.1:0-5126 GCA_964451135.1 uncultured Methanosarcinales archaeon | reverse complement strand
GAGGTGGACTCCCTCCTCGCACAGGCGTACAGGGCGTTGAGGGAGAACAGGGAGGAGGACTGCAGGGCTGTTTACGCAAAGATACTGGTCGTGTATTCAAGGATGCCGCGGGAAGGAAAGAAGAAGCTCAAGGAAAAAATACTTCACCTCCATTACGCGCTCAATATAAGCTACGTGCGCCGCTTGATATCCGACGGCATAGGGCTGCTTGAGAAGGGAGACGTAACCTCTGCCGCAGTTCTTTACGGGCAGGTCAAGGAAATATACCGCAAGCTTCCAAAGGACTTCAAGGCAAAGATAGTCTCTCCTGCAATGGCGTTCTACCACAGGCTATCATGGGCGAAGACCTTCTCAGGCAAGTGAATCTGCGCTGCTGTTTCGGCAATCACTTTTCCCAGCTTTCCACGAACCTGTCCACTATCTTGTCTATGAAGCTCTCCCTGTAGGTTATGAGCAGCCTTGTTGCCCCTGTTTTCTGCGTGAGGCAGTAAAACACCCTCTTGCTTTTCTCCTCTTTCCTGACTATTCCTTTTTCCAGGAGCTGCTTGAGGTACCAAGTTGCTGTTGAGGGCCTGACTTCCAGGAGTTCTGCGACATCCTTGTTTGTTGCTCTTTCCTTCTCAAGAAGGTGGAGCACTATTCTGCGAAAGTTTCTCTGCCTCAGTATTCCCAGCATCTCCCTGTCCTTTTCCCCTATCTTCGCAGGGTAATAGCGCTTCTTTCCGTTCGCCTTGTCTGACTTCACAATGCCTATGCCTTCCAGGTACCTGAGGTGGTATTCCAGGTTTCCTGAGCCGAGCCCTGTTCTCCTTTTAAGCTCTCTGAAGTGCAGTCCGGGAGAGCTTTCTATGATTGAGTAGATTCTCTTCCTGAGCAGGAGGGAGGACACCCTCCTCCCAATTCTCTGCATATCTCTCCTCATTTGAGAATTCCTGCTGCAAAAAGCGAGAGCACTACGAGGTTTAGGACGTGTGTTGTTATCTGGACTGCCTCGGAGCCCCATGATATTATGTTTGCAGCGAGGATTATCTCTTTTATGCTGAACACAAGGAATGCAGCCATTATGTAGAGAAACCTCTTTCTTCTTGTTCTTGAGTAGCTCGCCCATGAAACTGCGAAAAGACCTGCGGCGAGAGCCGAGGTTGTTATGTGCAGAATGTTGTGCGCTGTTGCATAGCCCATGCTTCCACCCCCTCTTTGTTTTTTCCCTTTGTCCTGTTTTCTTTTTTAATGCTTTTGCCCCGAGAAGAGTATATTTTAATAGTTTATTTACTTAAATGGTTAATTAATTATTGTGATAAATTATCTGCTGTTTTTAATTATTTTAACAATATAATTATTTACACCACTAAATTTATTTCATAACTTAATTAATGATTTAATTAGATATCCCCGCATCCTCCAATGGTTTTTGCGCTCACCCGAGGCAGAAGATGCGTGCAATGCCTCTTGCAGGAATGAAAACATATAAATAGCCATGCGCACAGAGTGCAGAGCATAGCTTCGGCTTGTGCGCATGCCGGGATTGGCTGCGCATGAAAAGGGAGAATGATGGCTGGAAAACAGGATACTGAACAAGCTTTTGCCTCTCACAGCAACTCTTACGCATTGAGGGGAGGAATCATGCCGTTAATCATCCTTCTTCTGGCAGCTCTCTTACTTATTCCCCCTGCTCATTCTTTGAGTTTCGGAATGAGCCCGGGAGTCCTCTCGTTTAAGGATGTTCTCAGGGACGGCTACGCAGAGTCAGTTGTTGTCATAACCACTGACAGCCCCGAGCCCATTTTCGGGAGGAGGGAGTTTATCGGGGACTACGAGGACTGGTTCAGGTTTGAGCCCGCAGAGGAAACGTTCAACCTCAGCAGGAACAGGCCGTTCTCGCAGAAAATAATCGTCACCCCTCCCCCTGACGTGGCCAACGGGGCTTACACCACCTACGTCAGGTTCATGACTTCCCCTCTGGGAAGCCCTTCAACAGCTATGGGCGCCTCTGTTCAGCAGGCAGTGATGCTGAGAATAACTGTCTCAATCACAGGAAGAGAGATAGTGAGCTGCGTCGTGGGGGCTGTCCAAATCCCTCTGAACGAGGAGAACTACCCCTTGCAGGTTCAGGCAAGCGTGCTGAACAAAGGAAACGTCAATGTTGTTCCCGAGTTCACTGTGGACGTGTGGGACCAGTACCAGGAGAACCTCGTTGTCACCCACACCTTCCGGGGCCCGAACGTCCTGCCCACAACTGTGAAAAAGTTCTCTGCTGAGTGGGACGCCTCCCTCAA
Organism: uncultured Methanosarcinales archaeon; assembly: GCA_964451135.1. GTDB lineage: Archaea > Nanobdellota > Nanobdellia > Woesearchaeales > JAADFO01 > CAYVGP01. The sequence continues at coordinate 2,850 of CAYVGP010000093.1, read as the reverse complement.
GCCGGGGCAGTACTGGGCTTACGTCACTGCAAAGCCCTGCGGCTACTCCTCCCTCCTGACATTTGACGTTGCTGAGAAGGGGGAAATAGTGGACAGGGGGGTGCTCGGCTTTGTGTCAAGCAAGGCATGGGCATTTGTCAATGAAACTGTCCCCATAACTGCACGCTTCAGAAACCTTGGCGAGAGGTTTGTTTCCGCAAAGTTCAAGGGCACTGTTTCTCTTGAGGGCTCAATAGTCTCTCTTCTGGAATCTGATGAGCTGAGGGTTGAGCCCGGCGAGGAGGTGGACCTTGTCACCTTCTTCACCCCTAAGAAGCCCGGCAAGTACGAGGTCTCAGGAAAGGTTCTTTACAACAAGAAGATAACCTTTGAGAAGGGAACAATAATAAACGTGAACACAAGGGCGTACCCTCGCCTTATTACACGCTACAACTTCCTCCCTGTTCTGCTCTACGTTATAATCTTGGGGGTTGTTGTCTTCCTTATCCTGAGGATACGCAGGGAAAGAAAGAGGAGAAGGTAGTGGCTCGGGTGGTGGAATCCTATGCAGACTGAGCAGGAGATTGACGAGGAATACGAGAACAAAAAGAAAGAGCTGGAGGAGAGGTTCCTGGAGAAGCTGAACAAAGGTGTTGAGAGGGAAAAGGCGGAGGAATGGCTGAGAAAAAATCTCAGGAAGGTCAGGCAGGAGTATTACCAGAAGGCCGAGACGTCCATTGCTTTTGCCGGAATAAAGCAGAAATTATTTAAACATCTGGGTCCCTTAATCAATCTGCTGCGAAAAATAAGGCAGCAGTTTGAATGATGAGCCCGGCTTTGAACAAAAAAAGGGGTTTGTGGATACCTGACTTTGCAATTGTCATCATATCGCTGCTCTGGATTGTGGCAGTTCTTTACTTCGTTCTCTCAAGCGGGAAGCACAGCCTCACATTCTTCATAATAATCATGGGGATTCTCCTTTTCCTGTGCTTCTCAATAATCTCTTTCAGCCTGATAAAGAACCAGCTTCCCTTCGGTATTTACGCATCCCTTGCGCTCGTCTCCCTCCTGCTCACGATTGAGCAGTTCAACTACGAGTTTACCTTTGATTCCAGAATGCACAGCTTCACTTTTATTGGCTCAATGTCCTTTCTGTTTCTTGTTGCAATGACGAAGCTGTGGTCAATATTCTCCAGCTAGGTTGTCAGGAGGACAATGCCTTCAGAACAAGCTTTGCTGCCTCAAGAGGCGCTGGCGCCTTCTTCAGCTCATTGGCCAGGTTTTCCTGCTTGAAAACGTCCCTCACCCATTTCGCGAAGTTGTTGACAGGCTTTGCGTATCTGTCGTAGGTTTCTTTGTCAATCTTTGCGAGGAACGATGCGAGCTGGGGCAGAGAATAAATCCTGGAGCCGTCCTCAAGCACAAAGGCTGTTGAGGGCTCTGCCTCCATGAAAGGGCTTCTGGATTCTTCCTTTGTTTCTCTCTTCTTCTCTTCCGCTGACTCCTTCTTTTCCATCCTGACTCCTGATGTTTCTCTTTCTGCGGCGGTTGCTGATGCGTGATTCTGAACCTCAAGCAGGCGGTGCTGCTCCCTTATCAGCTCCCTGAGCTCCTGGGTCTGCACGTTCATCTCTGCCTCGTTTATCGCTATCTTGACTTTGAGCTTCTCAAGGTTCTGCTTTTTCTCAACCCACTCCTTCTCAAGCCTCTTGAGCATCTCAACCTTTTCCTGTATCTTCTTTTCAACCTCAATAAGGCTCGGCATCTTGTACTCTTTGGGCTCCATTCTTGACTCCCAGTACCTCTTCATGTCCTCAAGAATCTCAGCGCTCATCTCCTCGTTCTGCCTGAGCCTTTCGTAAATGTTGGTGAAGAAGCTCTCGCTCAAAGGCGTCTCGTCTTTTTTCTCCTTTTCAGTCGTTCCTTCTGCGGGAGGTTTTTCAGGGGGCTGTTCCAGTTCCTTGGTTTCAAAGTCAATGTCAGGCAGGGAGAGGTCATCCTCGCTGCTCGGCTCCTTTTCTCCCTTTTCCTCGCTTCCTTTTTCAGCAGGGGCTTCTTTCTTCCCCTCCGGCTCTTTGCCTTCTTTTGCTTCAACAACCTCCTCTGCGAGGCTTGGCAGCTCGTCAGGCAGAGCCTCCAGGCTATCAGAAGAATCAGTCTTCGGAGCCTCCTCTTTTTTCTTAAAAAGCGCCAAGCGTACCCCCCATCAACGCGTTTCAGCGCCCTTGCTGCACACCAGTCAGGGCGTTTGTTGACTAAATCGCGCTATTCACTGCTCTGTTACACCACAAACAAGCCTAATTATTTAAATAACTTTGTTACTCCTTGCTCATCACGATTCAGCTCTTGGTGCAGTCTCACCCCCCACTGTATCAACCTTCCACGGCCTGCCGTTGCCCTGTTCAGGCCAGGGGCATGTGCTGCCATCGCTGTTGGGCTGCTTTTTCGTGCTTTTTTCCTTCATCCCTTCCCTGCTCCTTAATCTGCCTGCCCACGTCGAAAGATTTATAATGCTTAAAGTAAAAGCACTGGGTTATGAGAAGATACTCCCCTGCCCTGCCGTATTTGCTTCTCTTCGTGTCTGCGGTTTCCTTGTTTATTGGTGTTTCCCTTGAAATAGCTGAGACAAACCCCTTCAGGGACTTCGGGATGCCAACAGGGAAGGTTGCCACGCGCCTTCTTGTTCTCGCAACCCAGAACAGGTACTGCAACATGACGCTTGAGCAGGGCCCGAACCTTGTATCCTTTTACTGCATTCCCCCGAATGCATCCCCGTCAAGCGTTTTTTCCGGAGTCATGGATTCCCTCACAGCGATACACGCCTACAACGCATTTTCTTCTGACAAATGGTCTGCCTTCAACCCCTCCCTC
>CAYVGP010000092.1:0-5191 GCA_964451135.1 uncultured Methanosarcinales archaeon | reverse complement strand
GCTCGTGCTCCTGAAGTACGGCACAGGAGTCCGCTTTGGCTACCTGTACTTCTCAGTGACCATCCTTGAGCTGCTGGTGATCTTTTACATCACTAGAAACCTTGTTCTCTTTGTTGCAGGGGAGTTCGGCTCGCTTCTGGGCCTTGCTGTTCTTGTTGCTGCTGAGAGTGAAGAAAAAAGGGAAGCAGAGCCGCCAGCTGAAAAGCCAAAAAAGGCAGCAGAGAAGAAAAAAACTCCCAGAACAGCTAAGAGGCCGAAAAGGGCAAGGTTCGTCGCAAGCAAGAACAGCAACCAGTACCACGCAACCAAGTGCAGGTTCGCCAAGAGAATAAAGCCCAAAGACAAGATAAGGTTCTACTCAGAGAAGGAAGCACTTGAGCAGGGATTCTTCGCCCACTCATGCGCGCTTTAATTTCCTCTCTGCTTTTCTCTGATGATTCTGGGCGTGTTATTTTGGGTTCTTTCTCGCTCCCGTTGCTTCCTTGCGTATTCCGTCCCTTAAAAGTATGTTCATTCCCAGCCACGCAGCCCCAACTGTTATTGCCGCGTCTGCGAGGTTGAAAGAGGGCCAGAACGAAAAGGCAATGAAGTCAGTTACGCCCCCGAAGAACGCCCTGTCAAGAATGTTTGAGAACGCCCCTCCCAGAATCATTGCGTAAGGCACGTAATAGCTGGTTTTGAAGGGCAGCTCTGAAACAAAATACACAAGCACCCCGAAAATTATTATTGTGAGCCACAAAAGCAGGGAATTGGAGCCGTCCATTATGCTGAACGCAGCCCCTGTGTTTGTGCTTGTCCTGAGCGAGAAAAAGCTCGCCACCCTAACGCCGTGAGCGAACCTTATTCTTGCAATCTCCTTGATAATCTGGTCAAAGACCACAACAAGAAGAAAGGTTGCTATTCCTGCCTGAACGCTTCTTTCCTTCAATTCTCACACTTCCTTGCTGCGAATGCCTGATTCACCATCCCCTTGTCCTGTGCTCCTCCTCGTTCTGCGCTATCCTCTCTATGTTTGCCACCCTCTGGGACAATGCATCAACCGAGGCCCTCAATGCGTCAATCTTTGAGGAAACAATCTCAATGTTCTTTGAGAGAATGTAAATGTCATGGTTCTGGGGCTGAGGATATGTCTGGGGCTGGTGCTGCTGCGGGGGATAGCCTGCGAGTGTTGGCTGCTGCTGGGCGTACTGCCCCATGGCTGAGTCGCTTCCTGAAGCCTGCTGAGTGGCTTCAGGCTCAGGAGATGTGCTTTGCTGGGCGCTGAACGGGTCCTCGGCAGAAGGCAGGGCGGGATCGTGTGTTGAGTCAGGGGTCAGCCCTGTGCCTGCGGACTGGCTTGACAAGTCGTCAAAACCGAAATCAGAGAAGTCGTCCTCCTTCTTCCAGAACATAATCTTATCAAGGAAACTCATATTCCCCATACCCCTCTCACAGCATTTAAAGCTTTGTTTTAACTGGCGAGTGATTTCGCAGCGCTTGCAGCCTTTCCTGCCTTGTCCTTGGCAACAGTCATTGCCTTGTTGAAAATGCCTGAAGGCACCCTCTTCAGAAACGCAAAGATAACTGTCTCAGGATAAATCTCTATGTTTCCCTTCCTGAACTCATTCACAAGAAAGAACTCCCCCTTTTTTTGAAGGGCGTTTGAGAAAAGAACTGCGAAAACAAAGTCACGGAACTCCTGGTCCTCCCTGGTTTCCAGCGCATCCCTGACCTCATTCATTATGTTTTTCTGCTCCTCCTCAGGAAGGGAGCTGAACTCAATCCCCAGATTCCTGTAAACCCTTGACACAAAAACCCTCACAGGCTCAGCGTCCTTAATCAGCGCCAGGGTCTCATTAAGGGAATACTCGGCATTGTTGAGCTCAATTGATTCAATGCCTTCAAACGCCTCTGAGGATATCACAAAGAGCTTGAAGCTGTCTCCCAGCACCTCCTCCCTGTCTCCTGCCCTTATTGCATCGTCTATGCCGCTGATTTCATCCTCGCTGAAGAAGCGGATGGCCTCTCTGGTCATTCCCGAGCCCTCAAAGCCCGCCACAATCGCCCCCCCGTCCCTCAACAGGTAAACGTTGGAGGAGTTTTGCATGTTGTTCTTGAGCTTGACTGCGTCAAAGTAGGCAAAGGCCCCGAACAAGAGCACAAGGATGGAGAGCACTGTTAAAACAGTGAAGACAACCTTTATCAAAGCCCGGAATATGGCGTAAGCAACAAGCGCTACCAGAACCAGGCCAACAATCAGCGCAACGTAAACAATGTCTATCATAACTCACCTCTTTCTTTCTTATTCCAGGAGACGCATTTATATTTTTTTTGGAAAAAGTATTAGATACCGTTAGGATAAGAATTTAAACCTCCTTTTGCATAGCGTGGAGGCTATAACAAAAGGAGGTGATTGCGAATGCTGTTGTTTGATACTTTGAAAGCTTTGTTTATTAATGTTGGCATTTTTGAGAGGCATAAGAAGCCTTTAGATGCTAAGGTTGAGTGTTTTTTGCTGTACCTTGCTGGGCTGAGCTATAACTTGGTCGCGCAGCACTTAAGCTCTAAGTTTGGTTACGTCAGCAAGTTTTCTGCTTACGACTGGGTGCAGAAGATGAAGCGGGTGCAGGACTACTTGTGGTGCCCTATCAAGTGCTCAAGAAGATGCGTGGCTATTGACGAGACAAAGCTTAAAGTTAACGGCAGCACCTTTTTTGTGTGGTCAGCTATCGACGTGGACACGAGAGAAATACTGGCAGTGGACGCCACATGGACTAGAAACATCGCAACAGCAACGTGGTTCTTACAAGACGTTATGAAAAGCTGCACAAAAAAAACCGTGTTCATCACAGACAAAGGAGCATGGTACAAGTCAGCTTTTAAAAAACTAGGCTTAAAACACAAACACGTATCAGGACACGACAGAAGCTACATAGAAAGATTCTTCAGAACCCTGAAAGAAAGAACAAAAAGGTTTTACAACAACTTCACAAAAAAGAAAAACAACGTCCTACAACACGTAACAGAATTCTGCAAACTATGGGCCCTAATCTACTACAACCAACTCAGAAAACACGAAACCCTCAAAACAACCCCCACCAAAACAACGTTAACCTAACGGTATCCTTTCTGCTTAACGAAAACTTTATAAAACGATATAGCCATTTGTATATTGGTATGTCCAAAAAAATCAACATTCTCGGTCCTGACGACACTCTCCAGCTGAACTACAAGGGAATATTTGATTTGGACAAGATATACAGGATGATGAGGGACTGGTTTGAGAAGCGCGGCTTTGAGTACCACGAGTACAACTACAAGAGCAAGGAGCCCAGCATAGGCGAGCTGGAGCTTTACTGGCAGGCATGGAGGAACGACTCGGAGTTCCTGAGGGTGTGGATTAACGTTTACGTGCATTTTGAGGAGCTGGAGCCTGTTGATGTTCTTCTTCCAGCAGGCAAAAAGAGAATGTACAAGGGACGGCTAAGGATGCGCTTCAGGCTTCAATTTGAGCTCGACTACGAGAACAAGTTTGAGATAAGCCGGTTCTTTGAGGCATTGAGGGACTTCTACATCAACTACGTGATGCTGAAAAAGATTCAAATCTACGGGGACAAGGAAGAGTACGAGCTTCACAAGTTCGTGGAGATGTTCAAGAAGGAGCTGGACATGGGGCTCAAGGGCGACCAGTTCGCGGATGTGTGGTGAATGGTTGAGAGAAGAATAATAGTTGACGGAATCTCAATCAGCTATCACGGCTTGTTTGAGATAGAGGAGCTCTACAAGCTGATAGACCATTTTCTGAGGGAAAGAGCGTACACGAAGCACGAGCTGAGCGTGGAGGAGCATGTCTACAAGGACGGCAAGAAGATATCCATAACAAAGGAGCCGTACAAGAAGATAAGCGACTACGCAAAGTACGTTTTGAGGATTGAGATTGAGGGAGAGGGCATAAATGACAAGGTTGCTGTGATAGACGGGAAGAAGAGGACAGTGCAGGAGGGCTCAATAACCGTGACGTTCTACGGCTTTCTCACAACTGACTACGAGGGCAGGTGGGACAAAAGGCCCTTGTTTTATTTCCTCAGGGCACTCTTTGACCAGTACGTCTTCAAAATCCACACAGAGAGGTACGAGGCAGGGCTTGTTGAGGAGGTTAATCTTCTGTACGGCATGGTCAAGGGCTTCTTCAACCTTTACAGGTGAATTCTTTCTTTTGCTCGCAACACCAAGCAGAGTGTTTGATACCTCTGAACAGTGGTAAAAAACAAAAGATTTATATATTGTAATTACTTCTAAGTGGTTATAAGACCCTGTTCAGGGGATTCCCTTGCCTGAAAACAACCTTGAGAGTATTTTGAAAAGCGAAGAGGCAAACCCCGACCAAAACAAGAGCGCCTCTTCTGATTCACTAGAGGGCAGAGTAGAGAGCAAGGAAAAAAAGGGCTCGGCATCCAAAAGCTTTTTCTGGAACTCGCTCGGGATCGGCCTTGGGTATGCTGCCTCAGGCCTCTTGTTCGGCTCTCCAATGAGCGCACTCTACATGGCAGGGGCATTTGGAATAGGCCACCTCATTGAGAAGGCAAGGAACAAGGAAAAGTTCAGCTTCTCTGAGTTCATGAAAGACCTCTCAACAGGAGCACTGCTAGCGCCCCTGGGTTTGTTCATTTACTCTGCTGTTGACTCAATACCGAACCAGTCATTTCTCGGAAAAGCAGCGAGATGGGCGTATTTCGCAGGCCCCTTGGCGGGCCTCTACATCTACCTCAACAGGGGCTTCCTCTATTTCAGGGACAAGGTCGGGCTTAAAAACACTGTCAAGAGCCTTTTCAACCTCAAGATATTCGAGCACATCTACGATGCTCATGTCAAGGACATAATCCCCAATTGGTACAAGGGCATGAAGACAGCAATAAAGAACTTCGGGCCTATATGGGCTTATACATTGAACTTTGTGCCTTCCCCTGCAGTGAGGCTCATAATTGGAAACGTGAACGACGTAATCTACAGGATACTTGTGTCAGGAAAAAAAGTAAAGGACACAGTCATATGGACGAGCATGTACCAGGCAGCAAAAAAGGCAGGTCAAGGAATAGCCAAGCCCATAAAGAAGGTGTTTTACGATGCTCCAAAGAAACTATTCACGCCAAGCTACACCCCGGCATACTCAACATAAGGGCAAGGGAATCAGGGGGCAGGGCTCTGCCCTGCC
>CAYVGP010000091.1:0-5201 GCA_964451135.1 uncultured Methanosarcinales archaeon | reverse complement strand
AGCAGGGAAAAAAGCAAGAGTTCCCAGAACCAAAAAAGCTATTAGCGCCACTGACTTAAAAAATTCTGCCAAATTAGCTGAATCATTTCCAACATCTTTTCTTCCGCATCTCATTTATCCTCACCTTTTTGGGTTTTTGAAATGAATTCGGCACCTCTTTTTGAGAGGGGTTGCGGCACTGCTGGTTCAGGGACCAACAATGCCAAGGTCCTTAATGCGCGTAAAATATAAATAAGTTTCCTGGCCATAAAAAGGCGAAAAAAGGGCCAAAAACGGCCAATTCCTCAAAAAAACAAAAAAAATTGGCTGTTTCATCTTTGGAGGAACCAGTCAGTTATTTTAGCCTTTTTGAGCTTTCCTGTCTTTTCTATTGTTATTATGCCCTTGTTTTCAAGAGTCTTAAGCTTTCTTGCCATTGAGGTCTTTGAAATCCCTGTTTTTCTGCACAGGCTTGCCTGGGACAATGGCTTTTCTGGCTCAGAAAGAAGGGCTTCAACAACAGAGCGCTCTCCCTCCTCAAGAGTCCTCAGCACTGCCTCAGCCCTGCTGCCCAAGCTGGGGATGGGGGGCTCTCCCTCAGGGCTGGCCGAATCTTCCTTCGCAAATAGCCTTCTCTTTTTCCTGCCTGCAAAATAATTCGCACCAACAGCAAGAGCCGCAAACAGCAGAACTGTGATAAGCCCTGCCAAGAGCTCAACACCCACCGGGTTTGCCTTCACTCTTGTTTTCAGCACAATGCTTATGCTTTTCAGGTCCCCCCTGCTCAGATTGAGCTCTTGCGAGCCGGTGCTTCCGTCAAAAACCGCTTTTATCATGCATTGCCCTGCCGGAAGCCAGTCAAACCTGAAGGAACCTGAGCTGTCGCTCCTCACAGAAGGGCTGGTGATAAGGGCGTTGGAGCAGTCTGCTGTGAGCGTTGCCCCCTCAACAAGGTTCCCCTCTGCGTCAACAGCGAAGCCCCTCACGCTTGAGGCAGCAACAAGGAAGAGCGAAAGGTTTCTCGTTTCTGGCTCAAGAAAGAATTCAAGAGATGCGAAATAGTCTGCCCCCTGAGTCCTCGGGGAGTCAGCCCTTATCGTGAGCAAGATGCGTCCTGGCTGGAGGGAGAGCTGAAGGGGCTGGCCTGGCGGGATAAAGACAAGCTTTTTTTGGTTAGATGTTTCTCCCACAACGGTGACCTCTGCATGAACCCCTCCTATTCTTTGGGAAGATGAGGCGTCAAAGAGGAAAAAATTGTAATCATAAAGAGGGCTTTCCTGTGCCTTCTGCTGGGGGACAGCAGGGGGGGTTATTGATTCTTTTGCTGAGAAGAGGTTTGGCTCAGGGGCTTCTTCCCCCCTGCCTGTCTGGGAGAAAAGAAGCGCAAGGAAAAGAGAAAGAATGAGGAACAAAGGGACAGAAGCAAAACGGGTTTTGCCTTTTTTCTTTGTTTTTCCCATTCTTTTATTTAAGTCAGCGGGCGAGTTTAAAAAATTTGTGCTGTTTTAGGCACTCGGAGGGGACAAAAACATGAATGCCGCTGCTGGTTGTTTCAGTGAAGCCCGGGGCAAAGCATTTAAAAGCAACGGGGTTCTTCGCTTTGTCATGATTTACAGCTACGAGATAAGGATTCCAAGGGAAAGGGTTGCTGTCCTTATCGGAAGAAAGGGCGAGACAAAAAAAGTGCTGGAAAAATCCACATCCAGCACAATAATTGTAGACTCAAAGGAGGGGGAAATAACTGTTCAGGGAGAGGACGCGATAAAGCTGTACACAGCAAGGGAGATAATACTCGCGATAGGAAGGGGTTTCAGTCCCGAGGCAGCCATGAAGCTGCTGAAGCCCGACTACATTCTTGAAATAATAAGGCTGAATGACTACGCAAAAACAAAGGCAAGCCTTGTAAGGCTTAAGGGAAGAATAATAGGCGAGGGAGGAAGAAGCAGGAGGACCATTGAGAGCTTGACAGAAACAAACATCTCTGTTTACGGCAAGACAGTTGCGGTGATCGGGCTCCCTGAGAACCTTTCTGTGTGCCGGAGGGCGCTTGAGAGCCTCCTGACAGGAAGCCCCCACAGGAAGGTCTATTCATGGCTTGAGAGAATGCGCTCAAAGATGAAGTCCCAGAGGTTTATGGGCGGGCTTTGAAGCAGCGGAAAGCAGCAAAGAGGTCTCATTTAACAGCGATTAACACTGGCCAAAGCCAAAAAAGCAATGGAATTGGGATGACACACGCCCATGTCGCCTGCCTCCAAAGGCAAAATTATTTAAATTCCGCGTTCCTGTTGCATGAACATGGCAAGGAAGAGCAGGAAGAAAATAACTGAAGAGCGAGTGATTGCTCTGATTGCTGTTGTTTTTGCCCTGGCAGCCCTTGTTTTGCTTTTGTCCCCTCAAAAGGAGTCAGGCGGAGAGGTGTTCTACACTGTCCCTGCTGCGCAGAACTTCGGCGGAAAAGCAGTTTTCCTTCCTGCCTCGTTCATAAAGGGGGATGTTGATGCTAACAGCGTGGTTGACGCCTTCGACCTCTCCACCCTTCAGCTTGCAATGGAGAAGAAGCTCGCCCTTGACGAGTACTACGCTGTGAGGGCGGACCTCAACAATGACGGAGACATCACTGACGAGGATTTTGAGATTCTGAAGGATTACCTTACAGGAAAGATATCGCGCCTTCCTGCAATAAGGGGGGACATCAACAGGGACAGGAAGGTTGACGGAGATGACCTCCTCATGTTGGCAGAGTTCCTTGAGGGCTTCCGCACATTCACCCTGGACGAGCTTTACCTGGCGGACATGAACAGGGACGGCCAGGTTGACGAGTTTGACAAGAGAATTCTTATTGAGAAAGTTAGAGGGTGAGTTGCCTTTTCTCAGTGAAGAAGATCCTTGTTTTATTTCTTTGTTTACTGGAGACCGAATAATTTTTTAAATGCGCCCTGTTTCATCATAATCATCACAAGAACCCGGCGAGGCCTGTTGCGCATTGGCGCTGGGGTGGCAAATTGTCCGCGAACCGGGTTTTCGGATGCAGGGAAGCGTTCATCCAGAAGATGTGGCCGGCGCTTTCAGGCGCAAAAAAGCGGTGCAGCTGATGACTCCTGACGGAAACATAATTGCGTTTGAGCTTGCGAAGAAGCAGAGGGAGATATCCGTAGCAGAGTTCTTCTCCAAGAACCGGCATCTCCTCGGGTTTGACAACAAGAGGAAGGCCCTTCTCACAACAATAAAGGAGGCAGTTGACAACTCGCTGGATGCGTGCGAGGAGGCAGGGATTCTGCCTGAGATATCTGTTGAGATAATAGAGATGGGGCCTGACCGCTACCGCGTTGTTGTTGAGGACAACGGCCCGGGCATAGTGAAGCAGCAGATTCCGAAGATTTTCGCAAAGCTTCTCTACGGCTCCAAGTTCTTCAAGCTCAGCCAGAGCAGGGGGCAGCAGGGCATTGGCATCTCAGCTGCTGTGATGTACTCCCAGATTACCACCGGCAAGCCCGCAAGGATACTTTCAAGGATAGGGGAGAGGCACCCTGCCCACTACTACGAGCTGCACATTGACACCCAGAGAAACAGGCCCGAGGTCATCAAGGATGAGGAGAGGGAGTGGCACAGGGAGCACGGCACGAGGATAGAGCTGGACCTTGAGGCCAGCTACTCAAAAGGCCCGCAGTCCGTTGACGAGTACATAAAGCAGACAGCCATCGTCAATCCACACGTCACTTTAATCTACACGAACCCCAAGGCAGAGCAGATTATTCTTGCAAGAGCCACCGAGGAGATGCCTCCCAAGCCCAAGGAGATAAAGCCCCACCCGTACGGAGTTGAGCTCGGGGTCTTGATGAGCATGCTCAAGGCAACAGAGGCAAGGACCTTGCAGGCGTTCCTGACTCAGGAGTTCTCAAGGATAGGTCCCGGCACCGCGAAGCAGATATGCGAGAACGCTGCTTTGCTGCCGAGCACGAAGCCGAGGCAGATGACCAGGGAGATGGCTGAGCAGCTCCTCAAGGGCATTGCAAAGACAAAGATAATAGCCCCCCCTACTGACTGCATCAGCCCCATCGGCGCGGAGCTTCTTGAGAAAGGTCTTAGAAAGGAGATAAAGGCGGAATTCTATGCCGCTGTGACAAGGCCTCCTGCTGTTTACAGGGGCAACCCCTTTGTGATAGAGGCAGGCATTGCCTACGGCGGGGACCAGCCGGGGGACGACACAGCAAGGGTTCTGAGGTTCGCGAACAGGGTCCCGCTTCTTTACCAGCAGGGGGCCTGCGCAATAACAAAGTCAATACTTACGACAAGCTGGAGGAACTACGGCTTGCAGCAGAGCAAGGGGGCGCTGCCGTTGGGGCCCCTGACAATAGTGGTGCACATTGCCTCTGTCTGGGTTCCCTTCACAAGCGAGAGCAAGGAAGCCATAGCGCACTACCCTGAGATAATCAAGGAGATAAAGCTGGCTTTGCAGGACGTTGGAAGGAAGCTGGGCTCCTACCTGAGGAAGAAGAGAAGCATAAGCATGGAGTTCAAGAAGCGCAGCTACATTGAGAAGTACCTGCCCCATGTCTCTGACGCACTTAAAGAGATTCTCGCTTTCTCTGACAAGGAGAGGCAGAGGATTGAGTCTCTGCTCAAGGACGTTCTTGAGAGGAAGAGGGGGAAGATTGAGGATATAAGGGCTGACACCTCAGAGTATGACGAGGAGCTGGCAAGGATTGGCAGGGAGGAGCAGGAGAAAAGAGGCGAGCAGGACGAAAGCGAGGCAGAAAGCGGCAAGGCAATCGCCCCTTCCCCTGCCACCAAGAGTGAAGAGAAAGGCAAAGAAAGAAAGCAGGCAGCAATGCATAAAAAGTCAGGCCAGCTCGCATTAGGTGATTACGATGAGTGACGCCCTGAAAAAAATAAGGGAGGTCGCGGAAAGCGTTTACAAAGCGATTTCCCAGCGGAAGCTCCCCAAGCTCAAGACTCCCATAAGAAGCCTGAGCAACGTTAAGTATGACCCGAAAGTCGGCTACTTTGAGCTTGTGGGCAAGGAAAAGGAGAGGACGCTCACCGCTTCCACGATTAAGACATTCGCCCAGACTCTCAGGATGATGGCTCTCTCCAAGGAGCTCATTGAGAGCAATGACATAGCAACAAAGAGAGAGGCCTACTATGTGAGCAAGAACTGGGGGGACGCGAGGTTCAACGAGCAGCCCGAGTCCGACGAGGTCATGGACGACATTGAGGCGATG
>CAYVGP010000090.1:0-5210 GCA_964451135.1 uncultured Methanosarcinales archaeon | reverse complement strand
AGGCAGGGTTCAAGGACTTGGGCGCTGGCGGAATAATGTGCGCTACGAGCGAGCTCGGCGCGGATGCAGGCTTTGGAATGGAACTGGACCTTGACAAGGTTCACGTGGACAGCCCTGATCTGCCCCCTTACGTGATTGCCTGCGCAGAGACGCAGGAAAGGTTCTGCTGGGTTGTTCCCCCTGAATTCACCCCGCGCCTTCTTGATATATACAACAAGGAGTTTGACCTTCCCCACGTTGCCAAGGGGGCAAGGGCGAGCGTTGTTGGCAAAGTTATAAGGGAAAAGGCGTACAGGCTCATGCACAAAGCAAAGCTTGTCTGCGATTCCCCTATTGAAGAGATAACAAGGGGGGTTTCCTATGACAGGCCCCTGAAAAAGCCGGAAAAAAAGCTTTCAGAGCCTCAACTTCCTGAGCCGGATGACTACAACAAGGTGCTTCTTTCCCTTCTTTCCTCGCTTAACATCTGCTCAAAGGAAAGGGTGTTCAAGCACTACGACACAGAGGTCAAGGGCAACGCTGTTCTCCGCCCCGGGGAGAGCGACGCGGGAGTAATTGCGCCCATACCGGGCTCAAGTCTGGGGGTGACTCTTTCAGGGGACTCAAATCCAAGATACAACAGGATAGACCCGTACTGGGGGGCTGTGAACTCTGTTTTGGAGGCGGTGAGGAACACTGTTGCCACAGGCGCAATGCCCGTTGCCCTGACTGACTGCCTCAACTACGGCAACCCGGAGAACCCAGAGTCCTTTTTCGCGTTTGTTGAGGGCGTGAGGGGGATAGCTGACGCAGCCAAGGGCATAGGCACTCTTGGAACCCGGGAGCCCCTGCCGGTGATATCAGGAAACGTTTCGTTCTACAACGAGTCATCCAATAAGCTCTCAATAGACCCCAGCCCTGTTGTGGCATGCATAGGCGTGCTTGATGATTACGCCAAGGCAACGCCCTGCTTTTTGAGAGGAAGCAACTCAGCGCTTTACCTTGTCGGCAGGCCGAGGAACGAGCTCGGAGGCAGCGCGTACTACCTCATAAACAACGAACTCGGAGCAAACCTTCCGAAGCCGGATTTCAGCGAGGAAAAAAGCATGGCTCTCGCTGTTCTGGAGCTTGCAAAGAAGGGGCTCTCCCTCTCATGCCACGATGTCTCTGACGGAGGGCTTTGCGTTGCTGCGGCAGAGATGGCGATAGGGGGGAAGAAAGGGCTTTCCCTCTCAATACCCGGCGGCATGAGGCCTGAGGCTTATCTTTTCTCAGAGACCGGAGCGTACCTTGTTGAGATAAGAAAGGACGACGCTGATGGCGCAGAGAGGGTTCTCGCAGGCTTCGGTGTTCCTTTCCTCAGGATAGGGACGACAACAGGGAACAGGACTTTCTCTGTTTCCTGCAATGGCAGGACGCTCATAGAGCTTCCTGTTGACGAGCTGGAGGGGGCGTGGAAGAGCGCTCTCCCGGAGGCGCTTAAATGAGCCCTGCAAGGCCGAGCGTGGCTGTTATAATGTTCCCCGGAACGAACTGCGAGGAAGAGACTCTGAGGGCAGTGAAGGATGCGGGCATGGGCGGCAGGATAGTCAGGTGGAACGAGGAGCCCTCTGCTCTGGACAGCTTCTCTGCCTACGTGATTCCAGGGGGGTGGAGCTACGAGGACAGGGTTCGCGCAGGGGCAATTGCTGCAAAGGACCCCGTGCTGGGCAAGATACGGCTTGAGGCCGGCAGGGGCAAGCCCGTTCTCGGCATATGCAACGGGTGCCAGATTCTTGCAGAGGCGGAGCTCATACCCAACATTTTCAGAGGGGTGGAGGTTGGACTGGCTCCAAACACCAACCCCTTTGTTTCAGGTTATTACTGCGCGTGGGTCGCGCTGAAGGTCGCTACAAAAAAGAAAAACGCCTTCACCTCAAAACTCTCGTTCGGCGAGGTGGTGAGGATGCCTGTTGCTCACGGAGAGGGCCGCTTTGTGAGCGAGGACAGCGAGGTTTTGAAAAGAATAGAGGAAGAGGACTTGATTGCGTTCAAGTACAGCGATGAGAATGGAGATGTTGTTGAGTCTTTTCCGATTAACCCGAACGGCTCAGTCCTCAACATCGCTGCCTTGATCAACAGAAAGGGAAACGTGATGGCGATAATGCCGCACCCTGAGAGGGCTTTTTACATGAGGCAGGTGCCTGGCTTCAGGGGCAGCTTTGAGGAGTCCCTGCTCGCAGGGCCCGGAAGGGCGATATTTGAGTCCCTCAGGGATTACCTCAGGGAGAGGGAGGGCTGAGAATGCAGGGCGCGAACGCGGAAAAAAGGGTTGAGATGGTGGTGAGAAGGAAAATCTCTGACCCAACTGCTTTCACTGTGCTTGTCACGCTGCAAAGAATGGGCTTTGATGTTGAGGAAGTGGAGAGGATGAACTACTACTCCTTTTTCGTCACTGGAAGCGCGGAGGACTTTGCCTCATCAATAAAAAAAGCAGACATACTGGTGAACTTCAACACCCAGAAAGCAGAAACCTTCCTGAACGGCTTAACCCTTGAAAGGGGCAGTTCTTACGTCCTTGTGCAGGACAAGGACAAGCCCCTCAGGCTTCTTGAAACGCTGAGAAGCAGGCTCGGCTTCGCCGGCATTGAGGACATGGACGCAGGGGTGATATGGCGGCTCAGTTTTGCGGAGGGAAAAGACGACGCCTCAGCAGAGAAGGCAGCAAGGGATTTGCTGCATAACAGGCACTTCCAGGCATTCAGGCTTCTATGAGCAGGGCTCTCCCTCTCTTTTTCACTCAACGCAGCAAGCCATTGCGTCAAGGTCCATGGAGAAGCTCTGGGCTGCCTTCTTTATCATCTCGCTCAGTGTGGGGAAAACAAGGCTCGCGCTTCTCACATCATCTGTTGTCATTCCGTTTTTCACTATGTAAGCTGCTGCGGCAACAAGGTCAGCGGCAAAGTCCGAGAGTATGTGAATTCCAATAATCTTTTTTGTGTTGGGGTCAAGAACCATCTTTATCGCCCCCTTTGTTCTTTTGGTGGCAAGGGCCTTCTCCACGTGGTCCATTCTAACCACAGAGCACATGCAGGTGTTGTGCTTTTTTATGTATTCCTCCTCTGAGATCCCGACTGAGGCAAGCTGGGGGCTTGTGAAAACAGCTTTGGGTATCTCTGCGTAGCTTATTGTCTTTTTGTTCCCGGAAAACATGTTCTCCACAGCGACGCTTCCCTGCTTTGCCGCAACTGTTTCAAGGGGCATTATTCCTGTTACGTCTCCTGCTGCGTAGATGCTTTTTATGTTTGTCTGCATGAACTCGTTTGCCTTGACGAATCCCCTTTCATCAATCTCAACCCCGGCCTTTTCCAGCCCGAGCCCCTCTGTGTTCGGCTTCAGGCCTGTTGCCACGAACAGCTCCTCTGCCTCTATTGTTTCGTTCCCCCTCTCAGTGGCTATCTTGAGGGCCACCCCCTTCTCTGTCTTAGCAACTTCCATTGCCTTGGCTTTTGTCTTTATTGCTATTCCCTCCTCCTCAAGGTAGCCCTGCAGGAGTTTTGCAAGGAACCCGTCAGCCTTTTTGAGTATCCTATCAGACCTCTGCACAAGCGTGGTTTTGATTCCGAACCTGCTGAATATCTGGGAGAACTCCGCTGCCTCAGCCCCCCCGCCCAGTATTATCACGGATGACGGCTTTTTCCTCAGCTCAAACACGTTCTTGTTTGTGAGAAAAGGCACGCTATCAATTCCCCTTACAGGAGGGATGAACGTGGATGCCCCTGCTGATATGAGAATCTTTTCTGCCTTGAAGAGCTCTCCCCCTGCTTCCACCGTGCTTTCATCAACGAGCCTCGCTTTGCCTTCCCTGAACTCAACGAACTCCTGCTTCGGCAGCACCCCCTCGTAGTTCTTCTTCCTGAAGCCGAGGACCAGCTCCCTTGTTTCCTCAAGGGCTCTCACGAAATCCGCCTCTGCGCTTATCTTGAGGCTCCTGAACTTGTTGTCTCTTTCCGCGTTTGCCATCTCTGCAATGTGCAGCATTATCTTTGAGGGTATGCACCCCACGTTCACGCATGTGCCTCCGAGAGGAAGCACTTCCCCGCTGTTTATGAGCAGGGTTTTCTTCTTCAGCTGGTTCGCCTTGTGCGCTGCTGCGAACCCCGCAGCGCCTCCCCCTATTATTACCAAATCAAATTCTTTCATTTTGCTTGCCTCGTCTTATTATTTCATCATAAACAAATTCAAGGGCCTCGTTAACGCCCTGCGTGTAGGGCTTGCTCAGGATAACTATCCTGCCCTTTGTTGGCGATTCCACCTCGCCTATGTTCCTGATTCCTGCCCCTCTTTCAGAAAGCTCCTTTACGAGGTATTCCGGCACATTGGCAACAAAGAATGCGTAGTCCGCTGAGGCGAGTATCTCAAGGTCGTTCCTGTTGTCGCCTATGCCGATGCTTGTCTCGTTTTTTCTTGATAAGAAATCTTTTCCTGTTTTCTTTGTGTATCCTTTTCTTCCGATGTCCACAAAGCTGCGGGAGTGCGAAACATCCAGTTCCTGCGCTGCCCTGTATTTTTTGAGAAACTCTTTTATCCGGGAATACGCTGCTGGAACCTTGCCTGTTTCCGGGGGAATGTACCTTAAGGTTGCACGCCTTCTTACGAGGCGCTCTTTCTCAAAGCCCTCCTTGGCAAGCTCTGAGTAGAGCCTTGTGAGCTCCTCGTCAAGCACAGCGTCCCTTGTGATTAGGCGCTTCCCCTCCTTGCCTGAGTAAAGCACCATTGGCTTTCCTTTCATGCTCACAACAGAGCCGTTCTCAAGGATGTTCTCGTCAAAGATTTTCAAGAGCGGGTAGGTCGTTGCAGAGCTGATGACTCTTTCAAGCTCCTCATGGCTGTTTCCTGTGACCAGGTGGAAACCTGCCTTTGAGGACTCTCTTATTTTCTCCAAGTTTCTGACAAGACTTTCAAGCTCCCTCTCATGGATTTTCCCGTCCCTGTCCAGAAGGGTGCCGTCAACATCAATGAAAAACCTGAGGTCTGCTCTCATTGTTGGCCCTCTCTTCTCACGCATTCCGTGCAATGCCTCATCACATGCCTCTGTATGAGCCTCACAAGGGGCTCTATTGTTTCCTTGTTCAGCGTGTAGCGCCTTTCCTTCCCCTTTGGCTTTGCTGTGACAAATCCGCAGCTTTTCAGCCTGGAAAGGTTGTTGGAGACAGTGCTCTGGTCAACCCCTATTCTTTCTGTGGGTCGGG
>CAYVGP010000089.1:0-5283 GCA_964451135.1 uncultured Methanosarcinales archaeon | reverse complement strand
ATTTTCAGGCGGGTTCTGTTCGCAAGCGTGCCGAGAAAGTAGTCGTAGGCCTCATCAGGCACGAAGCGGAGCTTGTATCTCGCATTATTTTTCATTTTCAAAATATTTGAAATCTTAAATACTATATAATGCTTTGCATTTATAAGCCCCCGCACCAAAAGATTTATAACTGCTGAAGCAAAAAGAGGTAGTGGAAAATGGCTAACCAGGATGTTTTTGACCAGCCGAGGCTGGATTCTCAGGAGAAAAAGGGAGGGCTCTTCAAGAAGGAGAGCAAGGCAGAGGGCGTTGACTTCGCTGCAATGATTAACGAGATAAACTCCCTTTCCAGAAGAGTCAGGATAATGGAGGAGAGGTACAACAATCTCCGGAGAAAAACCCAGGTCACTGAGCAGAACATGCTTCTCACACACAAGAAGGTCATGAACGAGGTCCGCATGATGAGCGAGGACATGATAGAAATAAAGAGGGACATCATGGACGTGAAGGACAAGGTCAAGCTCGTGATAAAGGAGCTCCAGAGCTGCGCAAAGAAGGAGGACGTTGACACGCTTTCCAAATACATAAACCTCTGGGAGCCGGTGAACTTCGTCACAAGGAACGAGGTTGAGAAATTAATCAGGGACATACTTGAGGAAAATCAAAAGATATAAATACCCAAATCAAAAGATATTGGAACAAAGAGGATGATTCCATGGGCATCATAAACATCGGCAAGAAAAAGGAGGATCTTCCCCCTCTTGAGGCAGGACCCTCTCCCCTGCAGCAGCAGGAGGTTCCGCTCCCAATGGTGATGGAGCTGAGGGGGAAGGGCTTGAGCGACGCCCAGATAATCCAGAAGCTTCAGCAGGACGGCTACAGGGTTGACCAGAGATACGATGCCCTGAACCAGTCAGACATCAAGGGAGGGGTGGAGGGTGCTGCTCTTCCCCAGCAGCCGCCTTCCTCAATGCCCCCGCCCCCGCGCCAGCCAGCCCCTCCAAAGCGCCAGGAGCCAATAGCCCCCTTTTCTGACACAGAGAGGGTTGAGGAGATAGCAGAGGCAATCATTGATGAGAAGTGGAAGGAGCTGACAAAGGACTTGGACAAGATTCTTGAGTGGAAGGACAAGGCAGAGAGCAGGCTCACGCTCATTGAGCAGAACATAGAAAACCTCAAGCAGGGCTTTGAGAAGCTCCACTCCTCAATACTTGGAAAGGTAAGCGAGTACGACCAGAACATAATAAACCTCGGCACAGAAATAAAGGCAATGGAGAAGGTCTTCCAGAAGCTCATACCAGCATTCACAGAAAACGTCAACGAGCTCTCCAGAATAACCCAGACGCTCAAGAGAGGAGTTCCCAAGGAAAAGCAGTGAGTTGTGACTTCTTAAAAAGGGTAACATTTAAATAAAATCTTTGTAACCTCGGTGTCAATGGTGAGAAAAAAAGCGCTCTGGTTGATAGGACTTCTGGCAATATCCTTGCTGGTTGCTGTTCCTGCATTCATCTACAGGACCAACCTCCAGAACTTAACCGGAAACGTGGTGACCAATGTTCCTTCCGGCGAGGTGCGGATTCCAGAAAGAATTCTCTCGCCTGAGGCAGGAGACCAGCAGGCAGGCACTCAGGCAAGGGAGGGGGCGCTCCCTGCCGGCCTCTCAGGACAGCTTATCAGGCAGATTCTTCTCCTCAGAAAGGCATCGGTGAGGGGGGACATACCCTCAATCGCGGAGCACACCACCAACATACAGAAAATAGTGTCCTCTGCGGGCTACCCGAGCCTGACAGCTGCCTGGTACAAGCTTGTGGACTGCATTTACGACTCATGCCCCGGAGCGTTTTACCTTGACCTCATAGAGGAGGTGGAGCTTGACGGCGGGGAAAGCCATAAGGGGCTTCTTCCAGCAATAAAGACATTCAGGCTGTGGGGAGGGAAAAACAACATACTCTTCTCCCAGGCATTCACAGAGGCGAACTCAGCCATAAACTCGCTGAAGAACGAGGATGCGGAGAAGTACTGGGGGCTCCTTGTTGAGTGCAACGCGCAGTGCAGCAACTTTGAGAA
This sequence comes from uncultured Methanosarcinales archaeon, assembly GCA_964451135.1. Lineage (GTDB taxonomy): Archaea > Nanobdellota > Nanobdellia > Woesearchaeales > JAADFO01 > CAYVGP01. The sequence goes on along the minus strand of CAYVGP010000089.1, from coordinate 3,237 downwards.
CCTCGAGTTCTCCCTCATAGAGTCCCTTGTCCAATAAGCCCGGAATTCCGAAGTTTTTAAATATTCATTTCTTATCCAGCACCTGAAAACCTGGCAAAGTGAGGAGGGTGCTGCTTTGTGCCACGGGCGCGGCCATGAACAGGGCAGCCTGCCCAATCCGGCTTTGCCGAAATAAAGAGGGGGTGGTTTTTTTGGCGCGAAGTCGTTGGGCATCAAGAACTGTGTTTTTGATGGCAGCAGTGGGTTCTGCTGTCGGATTGGGCAACGTGTGGAGGTTTCCCTACCTTTCCTACAAATACGGAGGGGGCGCTTTTCTCATCCCGTACCTCATTGCCCTCTTCCTCATCGGGATTCCCCTGCTGATGCTTGAGTTTGGGCTCGGCCAGATGATGCAGAGGGGCGCTGTGGATGCCTACAAAAAAATACACCCCCGGTTCCGCGGCTTGGGATGGCTTGCACTGATAACAGGCTTCATCATATCCACGTATTACGTTGTTGTCATGGCGTGGACGCTCATCTACCTGATTGTTTCGCCCTCAGTGCCGTGGAGCTCAGACCCCAAGGCATATTTCTTCTCAAACGTTCTTCAGATAACTGACAGCGTTGCTGTCATAGGGGGTGTGAACCTCACGATACTGCTCGCCCTTCTGGCAGTGTGGGTGCTGATATACTTCAGCGTGTTCAGGGGCGTTAAGAGCGTGGGAAAGGTTGTCATGCTCACTGTTCCCTTGCCAGTGATACTCCTTGCTGTTCTTCTTGTGAGGGCTGTCACTCTTCCCGGCTTCCTCACTGGCTGGGGCTATTACCTGAGGCCGAGCTGGGAGGCCCTTCTCTCCTCAGAGGTCTGGCTTGCTGCAGCATCCCAGATATTCTTCACCCTCACACTTGGATTCGGGGTGATGATTGCTTACGCGAGCCACAAGAAAGAGGACTCGGATGTGGCAAAGGACTCTTTTTTAACCTCAATAATCAACAGCGGCATCAGCCTCTTCGCTGGCTTTGTTGTGTTCGGCATACTTGGTTACATGTCAGTTCAGACAGGGACGCCTGTGCAGGATGTCGCGGTGGCAGGGCCAAGCCTTGCATTTGTCGTGTTCCCGAAAGCACTGGCGCTGATGCCTTGGGCAGGGTTCTTCAGCGCGGTGTTTTTCCTGACTCTTCTGACGCTTGGGATTGACAGCGCCTTCTCCCTCGTTGAGGGCATCAACGTGGCGATAAGGGACGCGAAGAAGTCAGTCACCACCCAGAAGGTCTCCCTCTATGTGTGCATTGCGGGATTTCTTGCAGGCATAATCTACACCACCCGGGCAGGTCTCTACTTCCTTGACATCGTTGACCACTTCGCCACGAACTTCAACCTCGTTATTGTGGGAATCCTTGAGGCAGTGCTTGTGGGCTGGATTTACGGGGCGAAAAAGCTTCGCGCATACATAAACAAGGTGAGCGACTTCAGGATAGGGAAGTGGTTTGACTTAGCAATAATGCTTGTCATTCCCCTCTCACTCCTCGCTCTCCTGGCCAAGCAGCTCGTCACCGAGATAAAGGCGCCGTACGAGGGCTACCCGGCGTGGGCCCTTGGAGCAGGGTGGCTTGCTGTCGCGCTTCCCCTGCTCGTGTTCCTTTACTTCTTCGCCTTTCCCGGAAACGCGAAGCGCTCAAGTGCGTGATGCGCTCATGTGTCTTTCCCCGGCTTTCCCTGCCCGCCTTCGGATTTCAGGCAGGCAGCCAAATTCAAAGATGAATCGCAACCAGGAGCTGCAGGAGCTGGTAATAAGAAACTTTTCTGAGCCGAGCGTTCTCAGGGAGTACGCGGAGGAAACAAGGAGGGGGCTGTGGAAGTCAGAGGAGAGGCTGATAAAAAAGTACTTCTCTGAGGGCTCAAGCGTTCTTGACATTGGTTGCGGCATGGGCAGAACAACATTTCCGCTCCGGAGAATGGGCTACAGAGTTCTCGGGGTGGACATAACCCCTGCAATGATAAAGGGGGCCGCGGCCCTCGGAAATCATGGGTTGTTCGCGCTGATGGACGCCTCCTGCCTCGCCCTCAGGGACAGCTCCTTTGACAACGCCCTGTTTTCCTTCAACGGCTGGTGCCAAATGCCTGGAAGCGAAAGAAGGATGAATGCTTTCATGGAAGCAAGCAGGGTTCTGAAAAAGGAGGGGTTCTTCATTTTCACAACCCACGCAAGAACCTTGAAGGGATACTTCTTTCTCTGGCTAAAGGAGTTTCTCAGGCACTACGCCCTGAAGCCCCTCGGCTTTGATATTAGGACAGAGTTCGGCGACATATTCTTTGAGAGAAGGCATTTGAAGGGGATGAGGCAGTACATCCACATACCCCGCCTTTCAACAGTCAGGGAGATGCTCAGGCAAGCAGGGTTTGAAGTGGTCCTGCAGGCAAGGCGCAGCGAGATAGCGCCGGAGGACAGCTCCCTTGAGAGCGAGGACTGCACGTTCTTCGTGTGCAGGAAGAAGCGAAGTTAGGTAAGGCTGTTTACCGTGGAACTCTTTGCCGGGAAACGAAAGATTTAAATACATAATATGATGTATTTATGTGCATGATGAAAACCGAGGTTAAGGTGATTAGGTCTTTTCTTGAGAGAGAAGGTGCTAAAACTATCAGGGAGATTGCCAAACAAATAAAGTCAGACTACAGGATAACCTACATTGCTGTCCAGAGATTGCTGAATAAGGGGATGCTCTTATCAAAAGCTGTGGGTAAAAGCACGCTGTGCGAACTGAACCCCCTGTATTACGGAATTGAGATTTATGAGGCCGAGAACGAAAGAAAGGAATCCCTGCTCAAAAACAGGGATATCAGGCAGCTCTACAAAGAAGCAATGGGGAGGATAAATTCCAGCTTGTTCGTATTTTTGGTCTTCGGATCATATGCGAAAGGCAGGCAGACCAAGTCGTCAGATATTGATTTAATGTTCATTTCCAACAATAAGGCTTTTGAAAAGAACATCTCAACTATGCTGTCTCTGCTTCCTCTGCCTGTGCATTTTTTCGTTTTTTCAGAGAAAGAATTTATAAAAATGAAAGACTCCAAAAAGCCCAATGTTGTTCAGGAAGCAATGAAAAACAACATAATACTCTACGGAATAGAAAGCTACTACAGGCTTAAGAATGCTTAGTGAAGAAAGAATGTTTAACCAGAACTAGCTAGTGCGGACGTTCCGGCATGGGCTCTGAAAAGCAAAACATTTAAAAACTACTTCTGAGTCGTGACAAAGG
>CAYVGP010000088.1:0-5299 GCA_964451135.1 uncultured Methanosarcinales archaeon | reverse complement strand
TTTTCATACTTTTTTATGAAGCGAAAAAAGGTTGCTGTTTCCCTTCCGGCAGGAATCTTGGGGGAGATAGACTCCATGGTGGCCGCGGGCTTCTACCGCTCCAGGAGCCACGCCTTTGAAACCCTCCTGGAAGCCGGCATCTCGGGCACAAAGCCAAGGGCGTGCGTTGTGCTGGCAAAGGGAGCGGGCGGGATGAGTGACGAGCGCTACGCCCAGCGGGTGAGGAAGCTTTTTGATTGCCTACTCAGCCAGGGCGTAAACCGCTTCATGGTGCTTGCCTTTCCCAATGCGAGCCCCGAGCTTCTTCTCCGCGCCCTGAAGGGCTTCCCCTCCCCCAACATCCAGATACGCGAAGTGCCTGCCGCAGAGCCAGCTTCTGCCCTTGCCTCTCTCAGCGGCGTATTGGTTGAGCCATTCCTTGTCGCCTACGACGACTCTCCTTCAAGCCCGGGCCTGAGGGGTTTTTTCTCAGCACACTTCTCGGAGAATTTCGCTGCCACAATTCTTCTCAGCGCTCAACACGACAGCACTCTGGGCTTTGCAAGGGTTGAGGGAAGGGCGGTGAGGGAGCTTGTTTTCCCTGAGAACCAGAACCGTGCTCCAAGGCCGTTGAGGGGCAGGGCGCGCCCTCTCCGCCCCTTTCTTGAGCCCCTCCCTGCGCGAGCCGGAAATCAGGAGATGCCGTGCCCCGGCCTGTCCAACGAGGGAATTTACCTCTTTGAGCCCGAGGTTCTTGAAGTAGCCAGCGGCAAGAAGGACTTGGAGAGGGATGTTCTCGCTCTTCTCGCTGAATCAAGGCAGCTTCAGGGGTACGTTGTGAGCTGAGGCTTTCCTTATCCCTTTCCCAGCAGCTCCTTGACCAGCCCGAAAACCTCCCCAACGCTTATCGCTCTCATGCACTTCTGGTAATCACTGCTTTGTTTCGGGAACAGGCAGTCAGGGGTTTCCCCTCTGTGCACGTTTATGCACGGGCTGAACCTGCACGCCTCTTTTTTATAAACCGCCCTGTTTCCCTTTCCGAATGGGCCGAACCTCGCCGGGGTGTTGGGGCCGAAGAGCCCTATCGTCGGGGTTTTCTGGGCTGCCCCTATGTGCATTGTTCCTGAGTCGTTTGACACAACAACCATGGCTCTTGAAACAAGCGAAACGAGCTCCGGCACGCTCAGGTCTGTGAGGCTTTGAACCCCTTTTCCTGCTTTTCTGGCAACAAAATCGCATATCTCTTTTTCTGCCCTGCTGCCTGTGACAAGCACTTTTATACCAAGCTCCTTGGCAATCTTTTGGCATAGCTCTGCGTATCTTTCAAGCGGCCACATCCTTGCCTTTGAGGACTCCGCTGCTCCGGGAGCCACTATTGCGAAACCATTCCTTATGCCTGTTTTCTTCAGCTTGTTCTCTGCTCTCTTTTTGTCTTTTTTTCTCAATTTAAGGCTTTTGAGTTCTTGGGATCTTTCAGTTATGCCTAATGGCTTCAGAAGCTCCTCAAAGGTTCTTACCACGTGCTGCCTGTCGTTGTACCCCACAACTGCGTCATAGAGCTTCGCCCTTTTTCCGTGGCTGAACCCTATTGATGTTTTTGCCGAGAAAAAGGCAAGTATGGATGAAACATTGAGGTACTCCTCAAAATCAATGGCAACGTCGTACCTCTTGTCTTTTTTTGCAACAGCTTCCCGCAGCCATCTCAGCAGCCCCCTCACCCCGGTTTCCAGGACAACGATGCCGTCAACTCCTTCAAAGAGCTCGTACACGCTCCTGTTCCTTTCTGTGCAGAGCACGTCTATCCTTGCATTTGGGAATCTTTTTCTCAGGTGGCTGAATGCTGGCAGCGTTAGTATTGTCTCCCCGATGCCCCAGAGCTGTATGGCGAGAATTCTTTTCGGCCTCTCGGGAATCCTTTTCCTCTTTTTCGCGCTCGACAGGGCAAGGGCCAGAATCGCCCCTGCTGCCTTGTCAATCCTTTTCAGAGCTTCAACCCTCATTTTTTACAGGTAGTCTGCCAGAATTTTTAAAGGGTTTCCTTGCGCTTCTCACGAATGCTTAGAATTCCCCGCCCTGGTCTCGCTTGAACCGCTTTGCAGCCCCTTGACTTCTCAGGGAAATAATGGAAAGAAAATAAATTAATTTGAGGCCTTCAGGCCAATAACGTACCTGCTGTCTATGCTGAGCACCCTGCTCGGCAGTCTTATCTTGAGCTTCTCTGTCAGCAGGGCAAGCACTGTGTTCACAGCTATGTAGGAAGCGCTGATTCCTGCTGCGAAGAGAAGCCTTTCCGCTGCAACGACTGGTATGAGGACTGTCCACTGGGACGCTGTCATGGGAACCGCCCACACCCATATTGCGCCGCCTACTGCGTGAGCTGTGAAGGTGCTGCCAAGGCTCCTGAGAAACAGCTTGTCCCCCCACTTTTTCGGAAGAATCTTGACAATAAGGGGGATTGTCCAGTAGAGGGAGAAGAACCACGCCTGCCTTCCCACAGGGTGGAGGAGGAATGCGGCTATTGCTGCTGCGCTCACCGCTGCGCCGAACCGCTTTTTCTTTGTGCTGAAATAAGCTGCTGCGAAAACCATTGGAAGAAGCCTCAGCAGTGTTACTGGCTCAAAGGGCTGGGCTCTTGCAAAAAAATCAAGAAGCTCTGCTCCGAGCACAGCTGCTGCCCCTCCGATGGCCCCGAGGAAGCCCCCTGCTATGGGGCCGAAGAACTGAAAGAATGTGAAGAACTGGTTATCTGCCCCTACGAGGGTGGAGAAATTGATTCTCTTTCCTATGAACACCATGGCTGCGAACAGCGCCAAGAACAGCAGTCTTTTAAGAACAATGTTCTGTTTTTTATTTTCTTTCATGAGCATCACCTCGTTTCCCGGGCAATCAGCCGCATTTTTATGTGTTGCGTTTCTTGTCATTCATGACCCTCTGCCAAGTGTTTATGTCTGTTCTTCCTCTATCTTCACTCCCTTCCAGAAGGCAACGTATCCCTTGATTTTGCTTGCTGCTTCGCTTGGTTCAGGGTAGTGCCACGCAGCGTCCTTGTTGGTTTCCCCCTCAACGACTAAGTCGTAATAGTGCGCTGTGCCCTTCCAGGGGCACACGCTTGTTGTCTTGCTGTCCTTCAGATGCTCCTTTTTCACTGATTCCGGCGGAAAATAGCGGTTTCCCTCAACAACCACTGTTTTGTCGCTTTCAGCAATGACCTTGCCTCTCCATGTTGCTCTAATCATCCTGAGCCTCTTTTGGATGTTGTTTGTGTTTCAGAGAAAAGTCCTTTTGGTTTATCTTGTCTATCTTTGCTGCCAGTATGAAGTCGTTCTCGCTCAACCCCTTTATTGCATGGGTCCACAGCATTATTTTTGCTTTCCCCCACCCAAGAAGTATTTCGGGGTGGTGGCCCTCCTCCTCTGCAATTTTTCCTACTTCATTCACGAATTCTAGGGCTTCATTGAAGTTCTTGAACTTGTATTCCTTCTCTATTAATCCTTCTTTTAAACTCCACCCTTGAATTGCACCCAACCTTCTTTCTGCTTCTTCCTTGCTCATCGGCCTTTCATAGCCCTCGCAGGGGACGCACTTCTTTTTTGAGAGTTGTTCTGGGTTCATAGCCCTTGGCGGAAATCCCTTTGTTTTTATGTTCTTGCTTTTAGAAACAAAGCTTTGCCTTGCAAGGAGTCGCACCGGGTTTCATGAAGCTCCATGTTTCCGCGGCCGGTCAGCCATAACAGGCAAGCGGATTTAATGATCTCTGCCCAGATTTGAGCGGGATTTCAGCAAGATTTAAAAGCATTCTCTGCTTTCATTGCCTCATGAAGGTTGTTTTTCTCAGCGTCGGCGAGGCGTTTGACGAGCTGCTCGGCAACAACTCCCACATCATTATCTCAGGCTCTGTGCTCTTGCTTGACTGCGGCTACGCTGTTCCCCAGCGATTATGGAATTACTGCGATGATCCTGACTTCATTGACGCTGTTTTCATAAGCCACGCCCACGCAGACCATTACTTCGGCCTGCCCCCCTTGATTGTTCGCATGAAGGAGGAGCAAAGAAAAAAGCCTCTTGCAATAATCTGCTCTGAATTCACCAAGGAAAGGGTTCTCGCTTTGCTTGAGCTTGGCTACAAGGGGTCTTTTGACTCGCTTCCCTTTTCGCTGGAATTCATGGTTGCAGAGCCCGGCAAGGCCTTGGCTTTCAACGAATTCGGTTTTGAGTTTGCCCCTCTTGCCCATGCTGTTCCCAACCTCGGCGTGAGGCTCTCGGCGGACGGCAAGGCGGTGTTTTACAGCGGCGACGGCAAAGCAACTCCTGACTCAGAAAAGCTCTGCTCGCATGCAGACCTCGTTATTCACGAGGCCTACTCCTTTGACTCCCTGCCTGTTCATTCATCCGTGAAGGAGGCCGTGGATGTGGCTCTGAGGCAGGGGGCCAAGTGCCTGGCACTAACCCACCTTAATAGGAATCTGAGAAGGGAACGCTTGAAGGAGGTCCGGGATTTTGCGAAGAACAGCGATGTCAGGGTGCTGATTCCCGAGCCGCTGGACGAGTTCACGGTTTAAGCTAATCAAAGTTTTTGAAATCCTTAACCTCCGCAGTTGGCTCTTTTGCTCTCTTCTTCATCTTCTTGATGAAGTCAGGCCTTAACTGAGGCTCCAAAAACTCTTCTCCGTACTCTCTAACAACTAGTTCAATAGCTTCAGACTTATCCCTGAGGTTGTTTTTTGCCTTTACAATGTTCAGTATTTGATTTGCTTCATCCGATATTCTTATCATCGCCTGCACCATGTATCTCACCTATATGCGATATATATGCTAAATATATGAATCTTTCGCCTGGGCAGGACTCTGCTATTAACGCTATTAATGGATGCAGCATCTAAGGCTCAGACAACTTGGTTCTTTTTGCCACAACGAAGTATAGCAATTCAACGGCTTTTAATTCCACTAATTCTGAACCGGATTTTGCAATCAACCCCTTAATTTCTGTCACAGTGTAACTTCTCGAGACTAATCCACTTACCCAATCATCCGCAAAAGAGTATTCTCCTTGATCAAAACTTAACTTCACATGCCCTCTCGCTTCATACATTGGTCTTCTTTTGTTGTCAAATTTCCTATTATACAAACTAAATATGAAATAGTCGACATGACTCGCAATCTTTTTAAATATCTCTGCATCGTTAATATTTCCAAATGTGTTCATGAAGCAAAGTGCCATGTCATATTGTTTTCCCTTAAACAAATAATCAGAAATGTCTGTTTTTTCAATTTGAACTCTTTCATCCCCTTGAAATCTTTTTTTAACAAATTCAAACATTCT
>CAYVGP010000087.1:0-5306 GCA_964451135.1 uncultured Methanosarcinales archaeon | reverse complement strand
ATTATGAACCACTGGGTGAGGTCCTTTCTTTTTTTGGCCGGGTGCTTCCTCGCAGCATGGTGCTTGCTGTGATGAGTGTGAGCCTGACTGTGTTCCTTAGCTTGCCCTTTAGTCTTTTTTGCTTCCATTTTTTCCCCCTTTTATCCTTTTATATTTGTGTATTCTATTTAAACATAAAAAAATTTCAAAAAATTCGTTCTTAACATCCCCCTACCATTGAGGGAAGGTTCTCTATGCTTTTTGGCAAAGAGCCTGTGCTTTTGCCTGTGCTGCTGCTTGCAGCGCTTGTTGTTTTCTTGGCAGTGCCTACGCTCAGTTGGCCGTCTTCAAGGTCTCCCTTAAGCGCAGTTATCTGGAACGCCTGGACTGCTGAAAAAACAACCAAAACTCCAAGCGCGATTGCCAAAAAGGTGTCTTTTCCCATTTTCATTTTTTATTACCTCCTTCTAGCGGACATCCTGTCAGCTCAGAAAGCCTCTGGAACGATTGCACTGTTTCGTATTTAGTGCCGTTTATTATCCATGTGGGCCTCACTTTGAGGTCTTTCTTGACTTCGTAGTGTATGTATTTGAACGACTTTCCGAACATGGCTTTCTGGGCGTTCGTGAAGGGGCACCAGTTCTCTCCGTACATTACTGCCCCTTTCTCTGTCAGGCACTTGGCGAAGTCGTCCCACTTCCCCGGCCTGCTCATGTATCCTGCGACTGCCCCGAGAATAAGCACCCCGGCGATTGCAGTTGCAAGCAGTATTCTTTTCTTCCTTTTTCTGCTCTTCTCTTCTCTGTCTTTCATAACTTCCCTGATGGCGCTCTCTGAATTGCTGGTTTCCTGGGTTGCCTGCTTTGCAAGCTTTTTCAGGTGCTTCTTGGATATTTTTGCCATTAAATCCTCCTCTTCTGCCTTTGTTATGAGGTTAAAGGGCTGAACCGGAGTTAAACCCCGCACCCTCCTCCTATGGGTCCGCTAGGGGGCGGAGCTGAGCCTCCTCCCTGGCTGGAGCAGCCAAGCAAAAACAGGGCCACAAGCAATACAAGGGCAATCCATAATATTGTTTGTTTTCTCATTTTATGTTGTCCTCCTTTTGTTCTAAGGGTTTAGCAACCCCCCACCATGCCAGGGAGGTTCTCAAGCACTGACGAGTCTCCTCCGGCAATCTTTGAGCCCAGGTCAATCATGTTTTTCGGGAAAAAGAGGGTTTTCCATTTCATAACCTCCCTCAGAATCTCTCCATCAGTGTAATCTGTGTATGCAGAGAGGTAAAGCGCCACTGAGAGAAGTGCTGGGTTGTGCTGGCACCCGCACCTCGGGTTTCCGTTCTTGTCAGCGCCGGCAGGGCCGACTCCGCAGCAGAACTCGCAGGATATTCCCAGAGGGCTTGATGCCAGGTTTACAAACCTTTGAAATGCCTCGGGATTGCTTGACTTGACCTCGTCCTTCAGGGGCCTGTACATCTTGGCGAGAGTGGACAATGAGTTTATCGGGTCATCGAAGCTTACGCCGAGGTCCTCTCCGTAATCAGGGGTTCCTGTTGGGAATATCATGTTCATCACATCGTCGGATGTTTGAGCCTCATCAAGAGGGAAAACAGCTGCAAGTGTCTGGGCTGTGGATTTTATCTGGGTGATGTCTATGTTGCCAATGTCCCCTCCGCCTGAGCCTCTGTGGCTGCCGCTTCCCTTCACAGCAGAGGCCAGGGACAGTATTTGGACCTGGTTGAACACCAATAATGCTGCTGCAACAACAATAAGATATATCAAAATCCTGTTGCTTCCCCCGTTAGAATTATGCCTTGATTTTTTGTTTTCGTGTTTCTTCCCCTTCTTTGGTTCCATTTTTTCACCTTTCTCTCTTGCCTCCCTTTTGTTATCTTTTTTTGCTTATCTTTTTTTGCTGTGTTTCAGCATTATTTAAATTGGTTTCTGTTTCTAGGTTCTTCCTGGGATCGCTGCGTGTGTTTCTGATGCCTGCATTCTCTTAGCAGAACAGTGGGTGTGGTGTGGTTACCTTTATTTAAATATATGCCAAAGTTTAGGTAAAAAACAGGGAAAATGTTTTATATTCGTTGGTTTTACCTGGCTTTTGCTTGAAATGATAGGTGAAAAAAAGTGAAAAAGCATCTCCGCTTTTTAGGAGTCATTGCGCTTCTGTTTTTGATTCTGGGAGTTATTGCTTTCAGCCTGATATCATTCTCAAGCATCCATGCGGAGTTCATTAACCAGATAAGCAGGAATCAGCAGATAAGGACGGAGTATGCTGCAACCCAGATAGCAGGCCATGTTTTCAGGGTGAGGGACGAGCTTGTCACCCTGAGCAAGTTTCCTGTCATAGAGAGCATTGGCAGAGAGCAGTGCAGCAGAGGAGAAGGGATTGTTCACCTTTCAAGCGACGGGGCTATCGAGCCTTTGCTAAGGGTCGCTCCGGACGGGACTGTGGCTGAGTGCTCTTCCCCTGTTTACGCCAACTACCTTGGACTGAATGTGAGAAACAAGCCCTACTTTCGCATTCCAAAGGAAACAAGCGAGTCATACATCATAGCTGAGAGGGACGGAAATTCTGAGAGGATTTTTGTTGCAGTCCCTCTTTTTGAGACTACTTCCTACACGCCTTACCCGAACTTTGTGGGAAACTTCAAGGGCATTCTTCTCAGCATAATTGATCTCCAGAACCTGGTTAGCATTTACCTTTCCAGGGTTCTTGAGCCAGAGAACTCCCTCTATGTTCTTCTGGACAGGGAATCGCAATCTGTGATGCTGAAGAGCAAGGACCTGAACCTTGACAACGACTTTGTCCAGAGGCTCCTTGATAATTCCGGCTTTGCAGAGCGTCTCATTCCCCTCCCAGGAAATGGCGATGCAATTCTGAGCGCTGCTGACATCCGAATAGGCTCTCTCAACTGGAGGCTTGTGATCCTAACCCCTCTCTCCGCGATATCCTCTCAGTTTTTTCCTATTAAAAGAAACTATTTCCTCAGCTTGACACTCATCTCATTTTTGATAGCTGTTCTTCTTTTCTTTCTTGTTTCCTTTTACAGGGCGCGCGAGGAAGCCAAGTCAAAGCTCGCAGCAGCCAGCATCAGCCTTGAGAAGCTTGGCATCAGCATAGACGTTGAATCAGCCAAGTTCAGCCAGGCAGACATAGACCTGCCTCCCAAGGCTGTTTATCTCGTGAGGGATGACAAGGAAAACCACTCTCATGAGTTCTTCATAAGCTGCCTCAACAAGGGCTGCGCAGGGCTTGGAATCGTGAGGGACAACCCGAAAAACATGAGGCGCCGCTACGGGCTCCTCAAAACATCCTTTCTCTGGCTTTCCCAGGAATCCTCCAAGGACGTGCCCTCTGAAACAGACATCAACGCCCTGGTCTCCATAATAAAGGAATTCGCTAAAAAGAGCCCGAAAAGCGTTATACTCATTGACAGCTTTGATTACTTGTTTGCTGTGAACAAAAGAGAGGATGTCATAAGGGCTGTGTACGCCTTCAGGGACATTGTTGCTTTATATGACTCAATAATCATTATCGGCATTGACCCGGATATTATATCTGAGGGGGACCTGAAGGTGCTTGAGTCCCAAACAGTGGATTTATACGGGCGGCACCTCAAGGAAAGGGTGGCTCTGTCAAAAATGGAGAAGCAAATACTCAATTTCATAAACGACATGAACGTGAACAACACTGTTGCTTCCTTCAAGGACATAACAGCTGAATTCGGCATTACCAAGCCGACTACCCGAAAGAAGGTTGAGAGGCTCCAGCTGCTCGGGCTTGTTGAGATAGAGAAACGGGGCAGAACAAAGTCCCTGAAAATAACTTCGCTGGGCAGGAGGCTTTTACGCGAGGCTTAACCCTTTTCACTTTTTTTTCACTTTTTTTCCTTATAGCTTATTAAGAGGAAAACCATTTGCTGTTCTCTCCAAGCGAGGGAAACAACCCAGAGTTAAGCGCAGCGCCTTCCTCTGCTTCCGCACATGCGGTTGGGCTGCACCTGCTCGCAAACTTCCGGAAGGCGCATCAGTGGATGGGTTGTCTTGTCCGCAGGGTTTTGGATCATCTGGCTGCATAACCTTTTCGGGTTCTGGCAGAAACATAAAACAGAAGCATAGAACTCGGGGCAAGCCCCTTTGCTTTGGGTTTTGCCAGAGCTTTCATTTGGTTGAGCAAGAGTGAGCGGAAAAGGCAGGTTTCAATGAAAAAAAAGAAAGATGTCCGAAAGGCAACAGGGAAAGCTCTGCAGGAATTCGCATTTTCACACAAGGGCCTCATCTCGGGCCTGCTTATTGCTGCAGCGCTGGCTGTTTTTTTTGCCTCATACTGCCCGTCCGGCTCTTGCTTTGCAGGAGATTCCTCCGCCAAGCCTGCTTTTCCAAAAGGGCTTATGTCAGGCAGCAGGGCGCCCCCTTCCGAGATTCTCTCTGCCGGCTCCCTGAAAAAGCTCGTTTTCAGCATGCCTGACATGGACAGGGAGATGTGCGAGACCTTTCCCAGGCTTGTTATGCAGACAATGGAGGCCATGCCGGGAGTTGTGGATGCGTCCTTTGATTACGGCGGCCACGTGTTCACAGTCTTTTACGTGCCTTCCCTGATTACTTCTGAGGAAATACTGAACAACGAGGCATACGCATGGGTAGGGGTTAAGTTTATTAGTGAGAATGATTTAGAGCCGGGAATGATACGGGAATTGTACGAGAACAGGGAGCAGAACAACAACCCTGTGATGCCTGAGGGGCACATGGCAGGCTTAACTCAGGAGCAAGATATGGCCTTGAAGGAAAGGCAGTCCTTTCCCGCCCTTGTTTCTGCCTCCTGGCTGAAAGCAAACCTGAACAACGTTAAGGTGGTGGAGATAGGGCCGAAAGAGCTTTTTGACAAGGGCCATGTCAGGGGGGCGGTTCACATCTCTTTGGATGAGATAAGAATGGTTGTTGAGGGGGTTGAGAAGCAGGTTCTGCCCAAGAGTGAGTTTGAGAAAGTGATGGGTTCAAAGGGCATAACCCCTGAGGATCGTTTGGTCATAGTCTCAAGCGCCTCCCTGAATCACGCCTCAAGGCTCTTCTGGACATTCAAGCTCTACGCTCATAATGATGTTGCCCTGCTTGACGGAGGGAAAAAGTCCCTTGAGGGGGTCATTCCACTGGCAACCGAAGCTGCTTCCTATCCTGCTTCTGATTACAGGGCAGGATTCAGGCCTGAGATACTGGCTGGCGCTGACGAGGTTCTTTCAAGTCTGGGCAGCGATGACGTCTTTCTTTTGGATGTCAGAACCCCTGAGGAGTTCGCTATGTCGCGCATTCCCGGGGCAATAAATATCC
>CAYVGP010000086.1:0-5390 GCA_964451135.1 uncultured Methanosarcinales archaeon | reverse complement strand
AGGGGCATGCTTGAGTGGGGATAGGAATGGACAAAAAGGAGCTGGAGGAACTCCCTCTTGCTGAAAGAATAAGAGCGCTGGAGGAGATGGCCAGAAAGGCCAAGCAGGAACTCGAGGAAGCTGAAAGGCTGAAAAGGGAAACAGAGGAGGAGCTTGCCAAGGAGAAGATTCTTGAGGGCGTGGAGGTTCCTGAGACAAAGCCGGTGGACATAACCAAGCTCTTCTTTGAGGGGGAGGGGCTTGAGGCAGCTGCCCAGGTGGAGCAGGTGCCTGAGGAAGACTTCAATGTTGAGTATGGCAGGGTCTTTGAGGACCTCGGGGACGAGTCAGCAACCCACTACGTCAGGATAACCCCTGTGATTGAGAAGATAGACGACCTCATTAACGCTCCAAAATACACTCTTCCGCAGGACAAGGTGAGCGACGCAACGCCGAGCGTCTCGCTGCCTGAAAAAATAATGAAGTACACGAAGGGGTGAGGTGTTTTAAGAGCTTCCCGTTTCTGGGGAAAAACACACAAAAAATTATAAACATTTATATATCAGTATATCTATTTCTATATTGCAATGGAATTCAAGATAGACTACACCCCCTCAAGCAGCTCTGGAGCAGAGGAGGCGTGGCCCAGCGCCCCCCTCGGAGTGCCTGAGGAGCCCCTGCCAAGGGCCCCTACTGACGAGAAAAAGGACAACCCTATGGGCCTCGGAATAGGTGAAATAGGGATGAGCGTCCCCTTTGGGATCGCTGCAGGCAACGTTGAGGGGGTGCAGGCAAAGATAAGGGCTGGAGCAGGCAGGCTTGAGCTTGCGTTCCCCGGCTCAGGCGGGGGCAACAGGCAGGCGCAGGTTCCCGGAATGTACGGCGAGGAGCAGAGGCAGGCGCTCAGGGAGATTTCCAAGATTAACGAGGTTGAGTTCACCACCCACGCAAGCTACAGCGTCATGGGCACGTCGGGCATGGACCAGGGAGGCAACCTGTCAATAGCAAGGGGGAAGCAGGCCTACGACGAGATTGTGAGGGCCATTGAGTTCGCAAAGGACGTTGCCTCAGGCGGCTCTGTTGTTGTTCACGTTGGAGAGTTTGAAAGGCCCCTAACCCACATCTACCCTGAGGGCTTTGAGCTTGACGAGAAGGGCAGGCCTGCGAAGAACTACGCGAGAGACGAGAAAACAGGCAGGCTGATGTTCCAGAAGCACCCCTTCGAGCTTGAGAAGGCGCAGTTCCTTCTTGTTGATGAGAGAACAGGCCAGGGATTTCAGACTGTCCAGGCAGACAGAAGGGTTGCGCAGCCCGAGTGGCTGAGGGCCAAGGAGGACTACACATACATTGACGAGCAGGGAAGGGAAATTCAGGTGAAGAAAGGGGACTACATTGACTACGAGGGAAGGCCTGTTGAGGACCCCTACGCAATAAGGTTTGAGAGGGGGGTTGAGAACAAGTTCAAGGGAGCAAGGGTGCCTGAGATAGACCCCAAGACAGGAAGATTCAAGACAAGGATGGTCACTTTGAAGGACTTTGAAAAAGAAGCGCGGGAATACAACGAGTACTTCCGGAAGATTATGGGAAGGGACCCGACGCCTGAGGAAAGGATGACGCCGAGGGAGATGTACCTCAAGTCAACACTCTACACAAGGGCGGGCTACGCCTACGGCTGGGCGATGCAGTTCACTGTTGAGGTTCCCGAGCTGATTGAAAAGCTGAAGAAGCTCAAGGAGATAAGGAACTTCTACGAGAAGCTGGACAAGTCCCTGCCTGAGGAGGAGAAGTGGAAGATAATGAGGAGTGACTCAAGGATAAGGACATTCTGGCACGACCTTCTGCCCCCTGAAACAAAGAACCCTCTTGAGATAATAGACAAGGACATCGCGGAGACGCAGAAGAGGCTTGAGTATGCGTGGCAGTCAGGAAACACCCAGGAATTGGAGGCAATGGACCAGTTTGAAACAATGAGGCACTTAAAGACCCCTGAGAAGTTCATAGAAAAAAACACGTTGCAGTACTACGCGATGGCAGGGATCAAGGCTGCTGAGGCAAGCCAGGGAACCAAGAAGCCGATATTCGTTGCTTTGGAGCACATATTCCCTGAGCAGTACGGCGGCCACCCGCAAGAGCTGAAGTGGATAATAAAGAACGCGAGAAGGAAGATGGTTGAGCTCATGACCAACCCCAACGCGAATGTTCCAAAAGAAGTCCTGCCGCCTGAACAGCAGAACCAGGACATCAACCCCTTTTACAAGCCCGGAATAAGCAAGGAGGAGGCTGAGAAGCTCGCGGCAAGGCACATCAGGGCCACTATTGACACCGGCCACCTGAACATGTGGAAGAAGTACTTTGTGGAGGACCCCAACAAGAGCAGGGCTGAGAACGAGAAGGCATTCAAGGAATGGATGGTGAAGCAGGTCGAGGACCTTGCCAAGGAGGGCATGGTCGGGAACATACACCTAACGGACAACTTCGGCTACCACGACGTCCACCTGGCTCCCGGGCAGGGCAACGCCCCCATAAAGGAGATAGTGGGGGTGCTGAAGAAGTACGGATACAGCGACGCCTTCACTGTTGAGCCCGGGGCAGACGCCACAACCGACAACTCGGACTTCCACGGCCTCATGAAGACATGGAGGCACTTCGGGTCAAGCATATACAGCATGGGGGGCCCGGTAAGAGTGGGAGCCCCTCCCGCGTCTTTCGCTGACGTGCAGTACAGCTATTTCGGGAGAACGTATCCCCCCAACTTCATCTTCGGCGCGTATGCGCCAAGCAATGACTGGACTCTCTGGAGCGGGGTCCAGCTCGAGTAAGACAGCAAGGAAAAATATATAACGAAAAAAGCATTTCTTTCCTTATGGCGTTTAATCTTGGCGAGCTGGCAAAATGGTTTTTCCCCCTAAGCAGAGAGACCAAGCAGCTCATCCCTTCTCTTGAAAGCATGCTGCCGCAAAGAGACTTCAAAGCTGCCAAGAGGCTGCTGCGGCTCAGGAGGGCGGCGCTTATTCTTGAGGGCTTCGGCGAAACAAACATAGTGCGTGCCGGGGAGTTCCCCCAGCTCGTGCCTGCTGTTGAGGAGGAAGCCGCAAGAGCAAGGTGCAGTGAGATAAACAAGAGAATAAGAGCAGCAGCAGAGAAGAAAGCGCTGGCTGGCCTCGACAACGAGCCGTGGAAGGCAGCAGAGGCGATCGCTCCGAATTTGGTCGGATACAGTGCTGTGAGGCAGGCAGTGCTCCTCCAGCTTGTCTCAAGCGAACCGCTGCACATTCTCCTCCTCGGGGACCCCGGGGTGGGGAAGACAGACATCCTGCATGACGCAGCAGAGCTCAGCCCTGTCTCAAGCTTCGGCCTCGGCTCAGGCACTTCCGGCGCAGGACTCTCCGCGATGTACAAGGGAAATAAACTGGTGAAAGGGCTGCTTCCCTTGGCAGACTCGGGACTGTGCTGCATTGACGAGCTCAACCTCATGAGGGACAAGGACTACGCAGCGCTCTACAATGCCATGGAGAAGGGCTTCATAACCTACACGAAAGGAGGCAAGAACATCAAGATAGACGCCAGAGTTAACGTGCTTGCAACAGCCAACCCTAAGGGAGACAAGTTCACAGGAAGCAGCCCAAGCTCTTTAAGGAAGCAGCTCCCCTTTGAGCCAGCCCTGCTCTCAAGGTTCCACCTTGTTTTTTTCATAAAAAAGCCTGACGCCAGGGCATTCGCAAAGATTTCCAAGAGCCTTGTTTCATCCAAGGCAAAGAGAGCGACAAAGCAGGACAGGGAGTTCATAAGGAAATGGGTTTCAGGAGTCAGGGAGAGAGAAGCTGAATTCCCCGAGTCCCTGAAGGAAAACATAGGGGCTCTTGCAGAAGACCTGAAGAAGAACGAAAAGAGCTACCTCGTTGAGATAAGCCCCAGAACAATCCTTGGAGTCATGAGGCTTGCGAAGGCGTCTGCAAAGCTCTCAAGAAGGAAAAGGGTTGGGGAGGAGGACCTCCTGAAGGCAGAGGAGATACTCTTCGCGTCGCTGAAATGGTAGCCCTGCTCTCAGGGCACGAGCAGTTCCTTTTGGAGAAGAGCGCTAAACCGGCTCTATGCGAAGCTCGCTGGATGCTGGCTCGCGGACTTTTCGCTCAGTGAGCTTCAGCTCAATCACATCCTGGGAATCAAGCATTTCCCTGACTTCATCTATAGACTTCCCTGTCACCGCAGCCAAGTCAGCAAGATTCATCCGAATCATTTAATAAGCAGGGCATAATTAAATCTTTTGGTATGCCCGCACAATGACAAAAATCCCTTGCGGCGCGCACTGCCCAAAAATGAGGATAGCAATAGCCCAGCTGAACCCTGTCGTGGGGGACGTTGAAGGAAACCTTGAAAAAGCCAAGAAAGCAGCAGCAGGCCTCGGAAAAAAAGCGGACATAATCCTCTTCCCCGAGATGTTTCTGACAGGGTACCCTGCCAAGGACCTTTTGCTGAGGAAGGACTTTCTTGACAGGGTTGAGAGAGCAGTCGGTGAGCTGGCTAAGGAGTCAGAAAGGCTCAGCGCTGCAATAGTGATAGGGGTGCCGAGAAGAAGAAACAAGCAGCAGGGAAGGCCTCTTGAGAACACAGCAATAGCAATCAGCGAAGGAAAGGTTGTTTTTTCGCAGCCGAAAACCCTGCTCCCCTGCTACGATGTGTTTGACGAGCCCAGGTACTTTGAGCCCGCTGATGACAGAAAGATTTGGGCGTACAAGGGAAGGAGGATAGGCATAACAATATGCGAGGACATGTGGAACGTGCCCGGTCTTTCTGAAGCGCTTTACGATGTTGACCCCGTGAAGGAGCTGGCTGGGAAAGGCGCGGAAATCATGCTCAACATCTCAGCATCCCCCTTCTCAAGGGGGAACCGCGAAAGAAGAGCGTCCCTAGGCATTAGCCACGCAAAGTCCCTCGGAGTGTTCTTTGTGATGTGCAACCAGGCCGGCGCCAACGACGAGCTGGTTTTTGACGGCTCAAGCTTCGCTGTTTCAAAACAGGGAAAGCTGCTTGCGCTTGCAGAGCCATTCAGGGAGTCCGTGGTGATTGTTGATGAGAACTCTGCGCTGATTAAACCAGCGGATTTCAGCGAGGCAGAGATGACGCGAAGAGCGATTGTTCTAGGAATAAGCGACTACATGAAGAAGACCGGAAAAGAAAAGCTGGTTGTGGGCTTATCAGGAGGGATAGACTCCTCTCTGACAGCAGCCCTTGCTTCAGAGGCGGCAGGCCCCGGCAATGTGCTGGGCGTTTTCATGCCAGGGCCCTACACGAGCAGGGAAAGCGAAGAGCTCGCGAAGAAAGTAGCGGCAAACCTCGGAATAAGAATGATCAAAGCCCCCGTAACAAAGATTTACTCCGAGTTCAAAAGCATTCTTGGTTCAGAAACAGGA
>CAYVGP010000085.1:0-5391 GCA_964451135.1 uncultured Methanosarcinales archaeon | reverse complement strand
GCGAAACCCACCTCAGGTTGATAAGGATGAAATCCTTATTGGCGAAAGAATTGGGTTGATAAGGGTGAAGCATAGAATTGCTGGTTGAGACTGACGCCCTGCCGGGGCTCACGGAGTTTGTTTTCATGCTGCTTTTTTGTCAAATTTCTTGGCTATTTTTAAAAAAATTTAAATAATTGGCATGGCAGGGAGAATAAAAAGAGGCGAGGAATCAAAGCGGACAACAAAAAATGGTTTTTTTGGGCTGGTTTCGGCAGCAGCTTTGGAAAAAGAAGCTTCCCCGCATATTCAAGAAGCTGCGGAGGCACGCAGGCAGTGTGTCAGCAATTCTTGCACTGGTATATTTCTTGGGCATAGCTTCAAACGCCTACGGCGTCTCTGGCAAGACAAAGAAGATGATGCAGGCCTTCTATGCGAAATACCCGAGGGAGTCTGTGCAGGTTTCGCAACTGCCAACGCAGGAAAAGCAAAGATTCGTCAAAGACGCAAGGGCCATACTTTTGAGCCTTCTCAAAGATGTTCAGAGCGAATTGGGCAGGGGAGATTTTGAGAGGGCGTCTGAAAGCTTCAGGGCAGCGATTGAGTTTGCGGAGATATCCAGAATGCCGGAGTTGAAGAAAACAGTTGAGCGGAACTATCAGCAGCTGAGGTCTGATCTCAGGAAGGCAGCGCTTGAGTATTTCAAGAAGGCTGAGAGGGCTCTTCAAAAAGGAAAAATTGGGGAGGCCGCGAGATATATTTCAGACGGAATAAGGGTCGCGGAGTGGGGGGACCTGAAAGAAATAAGGGAAAAGCTGGTGTCTCTGCAGAAAGTGCTGGACGAAGAAGCGCAGGAAATCGCGAAGCAAGTGGTTATCAAGAAGGATTCAGCCGGCTCATACATCTTCAGGGCGCCTCGCCTCTCAAGCAGCCTGAGTTCGCACTTGCGGGCGTGTTATTTCAAGGGCAAGGGAGAGGACTTTGTTTACCAGGGCAAAACCGTTCTAACAAAAAAGGAAATAAACAAATTGTTGGAGAAGGTCAGGGGCCTAAGCAAGAGTTCCGCTTTATTCTTTCTTAAGAACGATGCAAAGTTGCTGATTATTAAAAAGATGGAAGGCGGGCAGCTGGAGCTGCCTTCGCTGGGCAAGTGACCGTCCTTTCTCACCCCTTCTTCCTGATAAGCGAGGCAATCCTCCCAACAAGCTCCTTGGGGCTCTTTGAGTAAAGGATTGTCGGGGAAAACCTGTTGTCAAAGCGCCTGGTTATTTCAGGGATTATTTCCGCTATGCCTCCGCTTCCCTCCAGCACCCCGATGAGCTTGCTCGTTGCGTACGCTGCTGTGAACTCGTTGAGGGTGCCGACGCTTCCCCCGATGATTATGACTGCGTCGCTGCTCTTTATGTTCACCACGTTTCTTCCTTGCTTTCCGAGGCCTGTGTATATTATTACGTCATGATGTCTCAGCGGCATTCCGTACTTTTCTTGGTGCTCCTCCATGTTTGAGGCAGGGCTTATTCCAACAACGAGCCCGTTTTCCTCTTTCGCTCCCCTTGCTGCCTCAAGGGGCACCCCGGTTGTGGCCCCTGTCAAAAGAACGAATCCTCTCAGGGCAATCTGCCTCCCGACTTCAAAGGCAGCTTTCCTCTGCTTCTCTGAAGCATTGCCTGAGTAGCCCATTACCCCGATTACTTTTCTGGTTCCGGAAAGCGGGTTCTCGCTGCTGACTTCAGAACCAGCTTTGCTTCCGGAAGGCATGCGCAGGCCTTGGCTTGGCGATGAGTCCTTGGAAGCGGAATTTCTCATTTTAGGGCCCTGGCAAGGGATTCTGCTGCTGCCCGGGGGTCTGGTGCCTCGTAAAGGGCCCTGCCGATTATGGCGTGCCACCTCGGGCCAGCTGCCTCTGCGCCCTTTGTGAGCTCCCCTCCCTGCGATATCAGGCCGGGGCTGTAGAAAACAGGGCTCGCCTTTTTCTCAAGCAGCTTCCTGTAATGCGCTATGCGCTCCGGCTTGTTTCCCGGAACCACGAAGTCCCTCACCCCCATCTCCGCAGCGAGCAGGTAAATCCTTTCAGGCGCGCTGTCACAAATGAAGCCCTCATCAGAGGCGAGGTAGCGGGGATGAGTCATTTCCCCTCCCACAATCACCCCGAGCCCTGCGCCAAGGCACGCCCTTACCCATTCCCTTTCTGTCTCAGGCCCTGCCTGGGGGAACAGGATTACAGCGTCAATCCCTGAGTCCCTGCAAACCCTTGCGAATCTTTCCCCTGTAAAAGGAACGTCTGTGGCTGCCTTCTGGTGGTCGTATATTACAGGGAGCCGCGAATGCTCCCTTATCTCCCTTACAACAGTGCCGAGGCCGTACTTCAGTCCCAGCTCAAAGCCTATCTTGAAGCCGCCTATCGCCTCAACCCCGCTGACAGCCTTTACGAATTCCCTGAGTTTTTCAATGGACGCAAAATCGCATGCAGGTATTATGCTTCTCTCTTTCTTTATTATGCTTGGCGCGCTCATTCAAACCCCATCCTCCTGCCCCACCCCGACGGCTCTTTTTTCCACTCGTTTATTCTTTCCTCCTCTTCGGGCTTAAGAAGCTTCATTTCCCTTGCAACCTCAAGTATGGATGAAAGGCTTGTGAGGGAAAGATGGGTTACGCCAGCTTTTGAGAACCTTTCCGCAGCCTCCCTGAAATCATACGTCGATATTGAGATTACGGTGCCAACCACGAGGCCGCACTTTCTTGCTGTTTCAACAGCCCGGAGGGAGGAGCCCCCTGTTGAGATGTGGTCCTCAACTATTATTGCGCGCTGGCCCTTCTCGTAGCTGCCCTCTATCTTTCTTGATTTCCCGTGGTCTTTTGCAGCAGGCCTTATGTATATCATCGGCTTTGAGAGGCGGTCGGCGAGAAGCGCGGCGTGGGGTATGCCTGCTGTTGCAACACCTGCAACAACATCGATCTCCTGAGCCAAGCGGCCTATCTTCTCAACCATGAGCGAAACTATCTTTTTCCACTTCTCAGGAAAGCTCATTATGAGGCGGTTGTCGCAGTACACAGGGCTCAGCAGCCCGGAAGCGAAGCGGTAGGGCTTGCCGCAGCTGAAGGTGAACGCGTTTATTTCCAGCAGTATCCTCGCCGCTGCCTTTTCAGGGGTTTCCATTGTTTTTTTGAGAAGCACAGGGCTTATTTAAAGTTAATGAGGAGGGATGAGGTTAAAAACATTTTTTCTATATTGAAAATAAATGCCCCTTCAATCCTCGTTCTCCAGACGCTGCGCAAAATCACAGAAGAACTATCTGCTCAGACCCCATCAATCTTTCGCAGTAGTGGCACCTTATCTGCAACGGCTCTTCCTTCACAACCCTGAAAAGAGTCGTCACCTCCTCAACGTTTGTTATGCAGTTCGGGTTGAAGCACTTCACTATCCCCCTTATCTCCTGCGGAAGGCTTACCTTCCTCTTCTCAACAACCTCAAAGTTCTTCACTATGTTTATGGTTGCCTGGGGCGCGAAGAGGGCTATCTTGTTTGTCTCCTCCTCTGAGAGAATCTTGCTCCCGACCTTTATTATGCCCTTCTTCCCCAGCTTTGAGCTCGCAAGGTTTGTTGCAATGGAGATTATGTTGCCTATGCCGCTCAAGTCAAGTATCTCCGCAACAACAAAGGTCTTCTCAGCAGGGATGTGGTCTATCACTGTCCCGTTGTCTATTGCCGAAACCTTCAGCTCCTTCATTTTACAGTCCCCAGCACCAGTGCAAGAAGGGCCTGCCTTACAGGCACCCCGTTCCTGGCCTGTTCAAAGTAAACAGCGTGCTCAGTGGAGTCAAGCTCAGGTGAGAGCTCGTCCACCCTTGGAAGCGGGTGAAGTATCTTGAGGGACTTCTTAAAGAGAGGCATCAGCGAGGAGTCAAGACGATACACCCCCTTCACCTTCTTGTACTCGTACTCGTCAGGGAACCTCTCCTTCTGTATCCTCGTGTTGTAAAGAACGTCAAGCGAGGGAAGGGACTTTTTCAGGTCCGATGTTTCCCGGTGCCTCACCCCTTTCTCGTCAAGCTCCATAATTATGTCGTCGGGCATGGCAAGGGACTTCGGGGATATGAACACCATCTCCGCCTTGAAATGGGAGAGGGCGAGAGCCAAGCTGTGCACAGTCCTCCCGTACTTCAGGTCCCCGAGGAACCCCACTGTTATTCCGTCAAGCTTTCCAACAGCCTTCCTTATGGTGTAAAGGTCAAGGAATGTCTGGGTTGGGTGCTGGTTCGCCCCGTCGCCCCCGTTTATCACAGGAACAAGAGAGGCCTCTGAGGCGAGCCTCGCCGCGCCCTCAACAGGGTGCCTCATCACTATGGCGTCGCAGTACCCTGATATTATCCTGACAGAGTCGTACAGGGACTCTCCCTTTGAGACAGAGGTTACTGTGGCAGAGGAGAACCCTATGACCTCTCCGCCGAGCTTTGTCATCGCGCTCTCAAAAGAAAGCCTTGTCCTCGTTGAGGGCTCAAAGAACAGGGTTCCGAGAATCCTGCCCTTCAGCAGCCCCTCCCTGCGGCCCTTCTCCATTTCCGAGGCAACATCAAGAACATGCAATATGTCCCTCTTTGAGAAATCCCTTATTGACAGAATATGCCTTCCCTTGAAGTCTTTTTCAGCCACCTTGGTTTCTCATGAATGAGGGGAACTATTTATGTATTATGGTAAAGAGCAATCGCCTGCAACATCCCTGCAACAATAAAACAGCCGTGCCAGCCATTCCCCAATATGGAAGCGGCCTTCTCTCACACCCCATTGCTTGCTAACATTGTTTCCCGAAAACATCCTTCATTTCCCTGAGTATTTGGTGAAGCGCAGGGATCTCCGGATTAAACCCTCTGCTTCTTATCTTTTCATGGGCTTTCAGAAGCTCACCAGTGCTCATGACTGCCACGGAGTTAATTATTTGCGTGATTCCTGCAGTGGGCAAAAAAGAGAGAGCTGAAAAAACAGAGATTATGAATAGAACGAGGATGAAAAAAGAAAATGAAACAGCGGATTCGTAGCCAGCGTTCATATTTAAATACTCCTCAAAAGCCTCTTCTGCCTTTTTTCTCGTGTTCATGAATTGCTCATAAAAAAGAGCGAGCTTCTTTGAGCGCTTCACCAAGAAAGAAAAAGTTTCTTCATAGTTATCATCATCAAACGCCTTTGAGGATGCGAGAGTGTTGGAAAGTTCCTTAACCAGCCCGTGCCATCTCTTATTGATGTCTCTGTCCGCTTCCAGCATCTCAGGATACTGCCGAGCTGCCTCTGCTTCAGCCTGAAGCAGAATCTCCAGAAGGTTTCCAACCCTTCTTATGGCGCGGGCAAACTTTTCCCCCTGCTTCTTCAGCTTGGCAGGGTCGCTTAGCCGGGGATTGAAAAGACGGATAACCACAAGC
>CAYVGP010000084.1:0-5394 GCA_964451135.1 uncultured Methanosarcinales archaeon | reverse complement strand
GCTTCCTGTTCCACCTGCAGCTCAGGCCCTTGTAGTGCTTGTCCGAGAGAGAGTCCTGGAGCCTTGCGAGAAGCATGTTTGAGCTTCTTCCGTGGTCGAGGAAGAGCATTTTTCCGTCCGGCTTGCAGACCCTCATTATTTCCCTTACGGCCTTTTCGGGATCAGGAAATGTGCAGATGCTCAGGCTCTCCACAACTGTGTCAAAGCTGCTGTCCTTGAAGGGCAGGCACTCTGCGTCAGCCACCACGTAGTCCGCTTCTATGCCCTTCTTTCTTCCTTTTTCCCTTGCCTTTCCAAGCATTGCAGGGGTTATGTCCGCCAAGGTCACTCTGCAGCCCTTCGGGTACAGGAGCATGTTGGCCCCTGTGCCTGCCGCTACCTCCAGCACCCTTCCCTCAGCTTCTCTCAGCATGCCTCTCCTTATCGCGCCCAGCCCGAAAAAGCCCAGCACTGCGTTCAGCTTGTCATACTTGGAGGAGGCAGCGGTGTATTTCCTGACTATCTCTTTTTTTTCGCGGGTTTTCATTTTGCGAACACTCATCGCATAAGGCTACGGCACTGTTCCGGAATGCAGAATTGGCCCGTATGCGCCTGCGTTCAGTGCCTCTTTTTTGCTTTCTTCTGAAAGAAGTATATGTAGATTATGGGCAAAATTCCCAGCGTGTTCAGCACGAATATCGCTATGAACCACCACAGGTGGTTGTTCCTTGCCGCCCTCCACATCCCTATGCCTTTCCACGCAGCTTCCCATATTATTATTGGGAGCATTACAGCCATGAAAAAGGGGCCTGCGTCAATCATGCAAAGAGTAACGCGCACTGTTTTATATTGCTTGCGGATTTTGGCTGCGGAGTTCAATGATTTTTGGCAATGCTCTTGATTTTACGCAGGCATCTGCGGGTTGGCTTAGTGCTCTTCTTCCTTCCTCTTTCTCTTGTTTCCGGGAGTGCGTTGTTGGGCGTTGTTGGGCGCGCCCATCCAAATATTTATATAATTTCACGCTCATCCTTCATTCATGGAATGGGACCAGGCATCGTATTCTCTTCTGCGCTTTAACTTTCATTACAATAACCTTGGGAAGGAATTGTCTCTTTTGAAAGAGTTTCTCCAAGAGAATAATGTTGCAATAAACTCTGCTGTGGATGTTGGTTGCGGGGACGGCAGGGTCACTGGCAAATTAAGGGAAATTCTGGGGCTGGACAGTATCCACGGGATAGACCTGAATCAGAGTCTTTTAAGAAAGGCCCGCAAAAAGGGCATCATCACTATTAATGCAGATATGAACACCGTGAGTCTTGATAAGCAATTTGACTTGGTGATTTCGTACGGCTCACTGCACCATTCCCGCAGCACAGCTGATTTAGTTGCCAGCTTAAGAAAGCTGTGCAGGAGGTATCTGCTGATTGTTGACAACACTGTGAGGAGCAACTTTTTTCATAAGCTGACCGGCTCAAAGTTTTTCCCGCTTGAGGCATCTCCCTATCCAATCAGGAAGAAGGGGGAGATTATTCAGGCATTGAAAAAATGCGGCTTCAGGGTTGTTGCCACTAAAACGAATCCCAACGCCAACATCTGGCACGACAGGAGTTTTTTTCTCGCCACCATTCTGGACAGGGCGCGCCTTTGAAATCTTTCTGCCTCGCAAAAAGCCGCCGGTTGCTCACCCTGCCGGGATTGGTAAAATAAGACTGGGGGAACTCTGTGCAGAATGAGGCAGATGCCTTTGCTGTGTTCCTTTCCTGTCTTATTGAAAATCCCGTAATGAGGTTTTCATTGGGTTTAATACAAACCAGAGTTTCGCTCAGGTTGCGCTCAAAACCTTGGGTTTTGTCGCACCCCGTCCTTCAGGACGAGATTTTCAATTCAAACAAACCCGCCTCTCAATGGCGAGTTTTTGTTATATTACTTGCCTCATATGTGAGCGAGAATAAATGGGGACGCTGGGATTTGAACCCAGACCTGGTGGTGTCTTCAAGGCATCATCATCGCCGAAGCTCAGCGCTCCATTCTGGAGCCACCCGTTCTGCCAGGTTATACTACGCCCCCGAATCTTGGGAATCAACAGACGGCCAATAGGGCCTTTCAGGGCTTCAACACACCCAACTTCCTTTCAGCCCTGTCAACTCCGCGGCATTTATAAAACTTATTGAAAAATGGCGAGGCAGGATGGCGAGGCAGGTTTGGAGGGGCCACGAAGCGCACGTTCAGGCTCTCAGGGCCTGCGCGTGCCGGTGCCTTGATTTTCTGCCGGAGAAGCGTTAAAGGGCAAATTTTTTATATTTGCCATATGAAACCCTATTAGGATTGGGGTGGCTCGCTATGAGGGCAAGGAAAGGGGGGAACATTGGCTTTGTCTCAACAAGGATTGAGGGCACTGACGGGGTTTCCCTTGAGATAGCCAAGTGGGCCAATGTGCTTGAGCGCAACGGCTTCTCCTGCTACTACTTTGCGGGCTCTTCTGACCGCCCTGCCAGCAAGTCTTTTCTTGTGAAGGAGGCGCACTTCGCGCATCCTGCTGTGAGGAGGATATCAAAGGCGTGCTTCGGGAAGCGGGTCAGAAGCCCTGATGCAACAAGGGCGGTGCACGAACTAAGGGAGCTTCTCAAAAAGGAGCTTTACCGCTTTGCAGAGCGTTTCTCAATCGGCCTTCTCATAGTTGAGAACGCTCTCGCAATACCCATGAACATACCCCTTGGCCTTGCGCTGGCAGAGTTCATAGCTGAGACAGGGATGCCCTCAATAGGCCACCACCACGACTTTTTCTGGGAGAGGAAGAGGTTCCTGGTTAACTGCGTTGAGGACTACCTTTCCTGGGCATTTCCCCCTTCCTTGAAGTCCCTTGTTCATGTTGTAATAAACACAATCGCGAGCGAGCAGCTCAGCTACAGGAAGGGGCTTTCCAACATAGTCATTCCGAATGTTTATGACTTCTCAAGCCCTCCCGAGCCCCCTGACGACTACTGCACTGGGCTGAGAAAGGAGCTCGGGCTCTCTCCGGGGGACTTGTTTGTTTTGCAGCCCACCAGGGCAGTTCCGAGGAAGCAGATAGAGCGCTCAATTGAGCTTGTTTCCCGCCTGAAGCTGAAGAAGCCTGTTCTTGTGATATCCCATTCAGTCAGGGACGAGGGAACCGAATACAGCAGGAGGCTGCTGGAATACGCCAAGGCAATGGGAGTGAAGCTTGTGAGCATTGAGAACAGGGTGGGCCCTGAGAGGGGAAGAACCCCTTCAGGGAGAAGGATTTACACGATAGGGGATGTTTACAGGTGCGCTGACCTTGTCACATACCCGTCCGGGTTTGAGGGATTCGGCAATGCCTTTCTTGAGGCAGTCTATTACAAGAAGCCCATAGTTGTGAACCGCTACTCCACCTACATAGCCGACATTGAGCCGAAGGGCTTTGACTTGATAACCCTTGGCGGCTTTGTGACTGAGAAGACTCTTGACAAGGTGCGCAGGGTTCTGGGCGACGAGAAGAAGCGGCATAGAACAGTGGAGCTGAACTACCGCCTTGCAGCAAGGCACTTCTCCTTTGA
Organism: uncultured Methanosarcinales archaeon; assembly: GCA_964451135.1. Classification (GTDB taxonomy): domain Archaea; phylum Nanobdellota; class Nanobdellia; order Woesearchaeales; family JAADFO01; genus CAYVGP01. Next base: position 1,858 of record CAYVGP010000084.1, on the reverse strand, counting down.
GGTGCTGGAAAAGGAGCTCATTCCCCTTGTTGAGAGGGCTTTGCGGTGACGCCACAATGAGGATAGCGCTTCTTCACTACTCCTGCCCCCCTGTCATAGGAGGGGTTGAGGAGGTGGTGAGGCACCAGGCAGAACTCCTGGCTCGGCACGGCCACGAGGTTCTTGTTCTCGCAGGCAAGGGCTCCTCATTCTCAAGGAACGTGAAAACAAGGATTCTTCCTCTTCTATGGTCCCGCAGCGGGGTGGTTGAAGAGGCGCGTCAGAAACTCAGAAACAACTGCGTTGAGGCAGTGCCGGAAATGCGCAGGGTTTCCTCAAGGATAAGGCAATCCCTTGCCAGGCACATGCGCTCATATGACGTTCTTCTTGCCCACAACGTCATGTCCATGCACTACAACCTTCCGCTTACGCTCGCCCTTCTTGAGATGGCGCAGGAGGGGAATCTCAGGGTAATCTGCTGGAACCATGACTCCCCCTATTTTTACAGGAACTACTCTGGCTTCCTTGACTCCGCTCCCTGGAATGTTCTCAAAACAGCCTTTCCCTTTCTTGAATACGTGACAATATCCGAGAGCCGCAGGAAGGAGTTCTCAAGCCTGTACAGCTCCTCAGGGGAATCCCCGGAAATTCGTGTTGTGCCGAACGGGGTTGACCCTGTGTCCTTCTTCATGCTTCACCCCGCAACTGTCAGGGTGGCGCAGGAGCAGGGGCTTTTTGAGAGCGACTTCCTCATAGTCAATCCCTCGCGGCTTCACCCGAGAAAGAACATAGAGTTCTGCATAAGGGTTGTGAAGGCCCTTCTTGACGAGGGCTTTGACGCCAGGCTCCTCGTGACCGGAGCTTTTGACCCTCACGAGGAAAACACCAAGAATTACTTTGAGAAGCTCAGAAAGCTTTCTTCGCGCCTGGGAGTCAAAAGCAAGGTTCTGTTCATGGCTGACTACGCGTTCAGGGCAGGGAACGACTTCATCCACGACAGGGCAATCATACGCGACCTCTACCTCATATCAGACATCCTTCTTCTTCCCAGCGTGCAGGAAGGGTTCGGGATTCCGCTTCTTGAGGCAGGCATGATAAAGCTTCCTGTCTTCTGCTCCTCAATACCGCCTTTCAGGGAGACAGGAGGCAGGGACGTGAACACATTCAGCCTCAACGATTCCCCTGCAAGAGTGGCGAGGAAGATAATTTCCTTCACCTCTAAAAACAGGACCAACAGGTTTTTCAGGAGGGTGATGAAGGAGTACTCGTGGGAGAGCATTTACTCCTCAAAACTCCTGCCTCTTCTTGAGCGCGTGGCAAAGAAGCGGTGATTTTTTCTCTTCCTGATTTCCTTCTGCCGGAGAAGAGCATCAGAACAAAACAATGTCCCCCTCCCTTGTTCCGCTCTTTTTTATCGTGCCTGAAGGCAGCTCAATCAGGTACCTTGCCTTTTTTTTCGGAACAACAAGCGGTGTGAAAGGCCTGACATTTTCCCTTGCCCACACAACCCTTTTTCTGCTGTCAAGCCAGAGGCAGTCTATGCTCTGGAAAACGAAGAGGTTGTGAATGCTGATTGTTTTTTCCCTGCCAAACACGAACACCAGCCCCCTGCCTCTTATTTTCTTCCTGAACATCAGGCCGAGGGCCTTCCCAATCTCAGAACGAAGGAAAACCGCTTCCTCTGCAAGCCTTGAGCCCCTTGTCTTATTGAGAATCCCCTTTGCCGCCTCGTTGCTCTTTTTCGCCATTCTCGCCATTCTTTTCACCATTTAACCATCGCTCTGCTTTCACCATCACCCTGTGATGAGGTATTAATGTTTGCGAAAGTTTTAAATATTTAATATCTTTCTGAATCTTCTTGTTTTTCCAAAAAAGAGGG
>CAYVGP010000083.1:0-5409 GCA_964451135.1 uncultured Methanosarcinales archaeon | reverse complement strand
CCTGCTTCATGGCTGCCCCCGCTATTCTCTTGATTGCGTCCTTGTTCCTGAAGTCAGAGGCGTTCAGCTCAACAACCTCAAGCCCGTATTTTTTTGCGAGCGCGTAAACCGCAGATGTCTTGCCTGTTCCAGGGGGCCCGTAGAGCATCGCGCTTTTCCTTCTCCTGTCCCTGTGCATTATTATGAGGCTCTCAAGCTGCTTCACCCCTGTCTCCTGCCCTGCTATTTCCTCAGGCCTCTCCGGCCTGTACTTCTCGCACCACGGCACCTGCCTCATAAAAAACGCGGAAGAAAAGCAAGTATTAAAATGGTTCGTTTTGTGCGCCTTGCGGGCTTTTTCATGGTTGTTCTGCAGGTTATCTTAATAAATGAGCGTTTCTTTCTCTGGGAAATGGTTGGCGAGTCCGAGCTGGAGAGAGCGCTCCGAAGCTCTTGGAGCAGGGAAACAAGCTCTGACCCTGAAAACTGGTCTCCGAGCAACCCTGCGTGGGGGCAGTGCGCAGTAACAGCCCTTGTTGTCAATGACTATTTGCAAGGGGAGATTGTTTGGGCCAAGGCCGTGCTGCCAGACGGCAGAACGATTTCACATTACTTCAACAAAATCAGGGGCTCGGAAAAGGATTTCACCAGGAGCCAATTTCCTGAGGGAACAATAATCCCTGAGGGGGTTCCTCGGACCCAGGGCTTTCCCTCAACCGTAACATATCTTCTTTCCAATAATGACACAGCCCGGAGGTATCTGCGCCTTAAGGAGAGTGTTGAGGAAGTGTTGCGGCGAGGATAGCGTAATCTCTTGCTGGCTGACCTTCGCATGCACGGCCGGGCAAGCAGAGAATGGGCTCCTGGGGCGGAAGCCGGCACTTGCAAAGCCTTATTCACCTTGATGTCTTCCGGCCCTCCTTTTTGCCCGCCAGCCACCAGAACAGGGACTCTCGTCTGTACTTGTTTGCCTTCATCTTGTTTCCCTCTTCTTTGTAGAGCCGGTAATCTCCATCAGCCCTTTTTGCAAGCATGCGCCAGATTCCCATGCTGTAGGCCTTTTTCTGAAGCCAGGAAAGCTTTTCCGCATTCCCCTCCAAGCGCGCCACTGTGTAAAGATTGTCCATCACAAGATAAAGCTCGTCCTCCATTTTCTTTTTAATGTCCATGACAAGGTAAGTTCTCTTCCCTATTTCCAACTCAACCCAGAGCTCTTCTTTTCTGGATAAGGCGGAATCCCCCTTGTAAAACTCATGCGCCTCTTCTATTTTTTTAAGAGCACCCTCGTATTCACCTCTCATTCTTCTTATAGAGGCTTCTGCTATTTTGCCCACAAGCCACCTTTTCTTTGCCCAGAGCTCTGACTCCTCAATCAGGGCGTCAATAGAGCTTTTTGGTTCAGCCTTCTTGGCTTTGGCGTAGTTTCCGCTTGCGCACCCCAAATAAAGCAGTAGAGCAGCGCTTCCTGCCAAAGTCCCGATCCTGCCCGCCTTCATAGATGAGGGGAAACAAGCTTTTCTTTTATGTGTTGGGGCATATGAGCACTGCGGGGAGTTGCCGGGAGGAGAAGGGGCGAGCAGAGAACGTGTGGCAGGGAAACTCCCCAAGGGGCAACTTTTAAATAATGCCGTGTTTTCGCTGGAGTCATGAGCGAGAAACCACCCCAGGAGGGCGAGGGGCTTCTGGCTGCGCGCTATGACCCGCAGGAGGCCGAGCCCCGAATCCAGGCGTACTGGGACAAGGAGAGGGTGTACGCATTTGACCCCGACTCTGACAAGCCGATATACTCTGTGGACACCCCGCCCCCCACTGTTTCCGGAAAGATGCACATCGGCCACTCCTTCAGCTACTCTCACCAGGACTTTATTGTGAGGTACAGGCGCATGCGCGGGTACAACGTCTTCTGCCCCTTCGGCACTGACGACAACGGGCTCCCGACCGAGCGCCTTATTGAGAGGATGAAGAATGTCAAGGCCTCAAGGATGGAGAGGAAGGAATTCGTTAAGCTCTGCCTTGAGACGCTTGAAAATGAGCTCAGGCCCAAGTACCTCCAGGACTGGAAGAGGATAGGGATGAGCTGCGACTGGTCATTGCTCTACACAACCATTGACGAGCACACCCGGAGAATATCCCAGCGGGCTTTCCTTGACCTCGTTAAGAAGAAGAGGGTTTACAGAAAAAGAACGCCCTTTATGTGGTGCCCGCACTGCCAGACAGCCATATCACAGGTGGAGCTGAGGGACAAGGAGAAGGAACAGGACCTTGTTCACATGAGGTTTGACACTGACGGAGGCGAACCAATTGTCATAGCCACGACAAGGCCTGAGTTCCTTTGCGCGTGCGTGATGATTGACGTTCATCCAGAGGACAAGAGGCACAGGAAGCTCATAGGGAAGAAGGCAAGGATTCCCTTCTTTGACAGGGATGTTCCAATAAGGGCGAACCCCAAGGTTGACCCTGAGTTCGGCACAGGGGCTGTCTATGTGTGCTCATTCGGGGACATGGAGGACGCACAGGCAATTGAGGAGGCAGGCGTTGAGCCCATAGAGGTGATGAACCCAGACGGCAGCTTCAATGAGAAGGCAGGGCCCTACCAGGGCCTCAAGAGCCAGGAGGCAAGGAAGAGGGTTGTTGAGGACCTTTCAAAGGAGGGCCGGATTGTGAAGGTTGAGAAAACGAGGAGCGTTGTGAACACCCACGAGAGGTGCGAGACGGAGATAGAGATACTCATGACAGAGCAGTGGTTCATAAGGTACCTTGACCTGAAGGAGGAGCTTCTGGAAAGGGGAAGCCAGCTCAGGTGGTTCCCGAAGCACATGAAGTCAAGGTACGACAACTGGATTCGCGGGCTCAAATGGGACTGGTGCATCTCAAGGCAGAGGTTCTTCGGCGTCCCGTTTCCGGTGTGGTACCACAAAAAGACGGGAAAGCCGATATTTGCAGAGGAGGACCAGCTCCCTGTTGACCCCCTCACAGACCTTCCCAGGGGCTACTCAAAAGAGGAGGTTGTTCCTGAGAGGGACGTGCTTGACACTTGGGCGACCTCGTCCCTGACTCCGAGAATAGCTGCTGAGCTCGTGAAGGGGACAAAGGCATTCTCCGAGCTCCTCCCTATGTCGCTGAGGCCCCAGGCCCATGACATCATTACTTTCTGGCTCTTCAACACAGTGGTGAGGAGCCACATCCATGACAACCAGCTCCCGTGGAGGGACGTGATGATTTCGGGCTGGACCCTTGACCCCCACGGAAAGAAGATGTCAAAGAGCAAGGGAAACGTGATTGAGCCCCAGGAGATTATCGCAAAGTACTCTGCTGACGCCCTGAGGTTCTGGGCTGCGGGCACGAAGCTCGGGGACGACCTGAGGTTCAAGGAGAAGGACATAGTCACAGGGAAAAAAACAATAACAAAGCTTTGGAACGCGAGCAGGTTCTGCCTCATGAACCTCAGGGACTACTCAGGGGAGAAGCCTTCCGAGCTTCTCCTTTTTGACAGGTGGCTCCTGAGCAAGCTCCAGTCCCTGATAAAAACAGCAACTGACTCGTTTGAGGTGTACGAGTTCGGCAGGGCGAAGCTGGAGACAGACAAGTTCTTCTGGCACACATTCTGCGACAACTACCTTGAGATTGTTAAGGACAGGCTTTACAACCCTGAGAAGAGGGGCCCGGAGGCAAGGCTTTCCGCCCAGTTCGCACTGAGAAAAACACTGCTCTCAGTCCTCAAGCTTTTCGCCCCCTTCCTCCCCCATGTCACTGAGGAGATATACCTGAGGTCTTTTGCAGAGCAGGAAGGCTTTAAGAGCATCCATGTCTCAGCATGGCCCGGGCACGATGAATCTCTTCTGGATAAGGGTGCAGAGGCAGCAGGGGACATGGCTGTTGAGGTTATTGCAAAGGTGAGGAAGTGGAAGACAGAGAGGAGCATGCCCCTCTCAGCCCAGGTCTCAAAAATAGAGGTGAGCGTTCCCAGGGACCTTGCAGGGTTTTTTGAGGAGCTGAAGCACGACCTGATGGCTGTCACAAAGGCCTCAGAGGTTGTGGTGATGGAGTCAGACAAGGAAGAGCCAGGGGTTGTTGTGAGCAGGTAGAGGGGAGCTACTTCTTTATTCTCACTATTCTCGTTCCCTCAGGGGTGTCGTCAACCCTGTACCCCTTCTCCCTTATCTCATCCCTTATCCTGTCAGCACTCTCAAAGTCCTTATTCTTTCTCGCCTCTTCTCTTTTCTTTGCGAGCTCAAGGATTTCCTCAGGAACAGGCTCTGACTCAAAGTCCATGACTCCGAGGACCCTGTCAATGTCTTTTAGAAATTTTAGAAAGTCTTCGGCTCCTTTCCTGCCTATCTTCTTCTCTGCTATGAGCTGGTTCGCCTTTCTCACGAAATCGAACAGGGCGGCGAGGGCGTTCGCGATGTCAAGGTCGTCGTCCATCCTCTCCTCAAAGGCTTCCCTTGCCTGCTGGACAAGCCCTCTGACGTCCTCCCTGTCCTCCCCCTCTGCTTCCCTGAGCTTGAGTATGAGCTCGTTCAGGCGCTCAATGCTCGCCTGCGCAGCCCTTATCCCTTCCTCTGTGAAGTTGAGCTGGACCTTGTAGTGCTGGGAAAGCAGAAGGTACCTTATTGCGAGGGGCGAGTGCCCCTTTTTGAGCAGGTCCCTCAGGGTGTAGAAGTTGCCCAGGGACTTGCTCATCTTCTTGCCCTCAACCACGAGCCACTCGTTGTGCACCCAGTAGTTGACGAACTTCTTTCCTGTTGCGCCCTCGCTCTGCGCAATCTCGTTTTCGTGGTGGGGAAACACGAGGTCTATGCCCCCTGTGTGTATGTCAAAGTGCTCCCCGAGGTGCTTCATGCTCATTGCGCTGCACTCTATGTGCCACCCAGGCCTTCCCTTCCCCGCCTTTGTCTCCCAGAAAACATCGCCGTCCTCCTCGTCCCAGGCCTTCCAGAGCGCGAAGTCGTGGGCCTCCTCTTTGAGGTACTCGTCCTGCTTCACCCTAGCTCCTTCCTTGAGCTTCTCAACTTTTATCCCGGAGAGCTTTCCGTAGCCGGGGAACTTTGAGATGTCGTAATACCATGAGCCGTCCTCTCCCTTATACGCAATTCCCTTTTCTTTGAGCTTGAGTATTATGCTTTCCATCTCCTTTATGTGCTCTGTTGCCCTTGGAAAAACGTGGGCTCTTTCTATTCTCAGGGCGTCAAGGTCCTCAAAGAAGGCCTTTGTGTACCTGTCGGTGTATTCCTTCAGCGGCACTCCCTGCTCTCTGCTGTTCTTTATTGTTTTGTCATCCACGTCTGTTATGTTCATTACGTGCTTTACTGTGAAGCCCTTGTATTCAAGGTACCTCCTGAGAAGGTCTGCGCATATGTAGGCGCGGAAGTTCCCTATGTGCGCGTAGTCATACACAGTGGGGCCGCAGGTGTACATCCTTACCTGGCC
>CAYVGP010000082.1:0-5466 GCA_964451135.1 uncultured Methanosarcinales archaeon | reverse complement strand
CAGGTAAACTGTCTTTGTTTCGTTTCCGCTGAGGTTTATTCCGTGAATCTCAATTGAGTTCTCCCCTGAGCCCTTTAGTATGGTTATGCGGGACAAGTCTAATTCATTTGATGAGAAGTCGTATGAGAAATCTATCCTTGTGCCCTCGTCTCCGCTTATAGTGACGTTGCACGTCTGGTTTGTTGTCTGGGTGAGGTTTGCGGTGCCGCATATCTCAACGCTCAGATTTAGGTTTGTCGCATTTATGCTCCCGGCATCCCCGTTGACAGGGTCAAGGGTGTTGTTTATGCCGTCCCCGTCCTTGTCCTCGTCGCATATGTCCCCCTTTCCGTCCATGTCCAGGTCTTCCTGCCCCGCATTGGCTTCCAGGGGGCAGTTGTCGTTCATGTCTATGACTCCGTCAAGGTCAGAGTCAGGGTAAACAGTTGCGGCGGAGTTTGCCCTGTTGTTTGTCTCGTCTGCCTCTGCTGTTGAGTTTTCTGCGTCAATCTCAAGAGCAAGGGCGTGATCCCCTGCCTCCAGAGCGCCTATCCCGACGAAGAATTGGTTTGTTCCGGGAGCAAGGGTTTTCACATCCAGTATTTTCATGCCTGTGGCGTTATCTCCCTCGCCCATAACGCGGTACGATGCGCCGTCCCTCACAAGCGTTCCCCGGCCGCCTGAGTCATAGGAGATGTCTATGAGCGTGGAGGTCTTGTTGAGCGTTGTCTCGTTTATTATGTATATCTGGTTGGTGGAATTAACCCCTGCGAAGCTGTAGAACAGAACGCTGAGTCCTGTGTCTATCACCTGCTTGCCGTCAAGGAAAACAAGGACGCTTGCGTTTATTTCCCTGTCCGCATGGTTTATTACTGTTGCGTTGATTGTGATGTTTTCCAGCTCTGATGCGTTTGCAGGGAGCAGGGTTATTGATGCTGCCTCAAGGTCAAACCTTACGCACTGGCTGGTGTCGTACGAGCACTGCTGGGAGCACAACAGGGTTCCTGAGTCATAACCCATGCTCTGGCATGTCTGGTTGTTCAGCATGGTTGTGTCGCACTGCTCTGTTTCGTTGTTGCTGTTGGGGCTTTGTATTATGGAGTCTCCGCAGTACGTCAGGGTGCACTGGTTTGTGCATTTGTCAGTGTTGTCGTTGTTTCCGTCGTCGCACTCCTCCTCTGCCTGCTTTATTCCGTCTCCGCAGTACCCTCCCTGCATGGTCTGGTTTGTGCAGTTTGCGGAGCAGTAGGTGCATGTTGAGTCGTATGCAGGCGTGCATGGCTGGCCGTTCTGGCTGCCCTCGTCGCATTCCTCGCTTCCTTCTTTGATGCTGTTCCCGCACTGGTAGCTTCCGCAGTTTGTTGTGTTCAGTGTGCACTGGCTTGTGCAGCCCAGGTCCCCGTAGTCAAACCCGAGGCTCTGGCAGGTGCTGTTTCCAAGGTCTGCGCCGTCGCACTCCTCGCTCAGCTCTCTCTGGTTGTTCCCGCACAGGTCCTGCGGTCCTGCGTCTGACTCGCTGTTGTCCTGCGGAGCAGCGCACCCCGGGTCATCAGGGTAGTCTATTAATGTGTCGTTGTCGTTGTCAACATTGTCGTTGCACTGGAACGTCCTCTGGCAGGTGCTTGAGCACCCGTCTCCGTCTATGGTGTTTCCGTCGTCGCACTGCTCTGTCTGGTTGTTGCTGTTCGGGCTTTGTATTATGGAGTCTCCGCAGTACGTTAGGGTGCACTGGTTTGTGCATTTGTCGGTGTTGTCGTTGTTTCCGTCGTCGCATTCCTCGTAGCCGTCGTTCAGGGGGCCTCCTGCGCCCTCGTCGTTCGGCTGCTGCACTGTTCCGTCACCGCAATATGTGAGATTTACAAGCAAGCAGTTTTGGCAGAGCTGGTGGGGCCCTACTCCTGCTGCGCCGTCGCACTCCTCCTCTGCCTGCTTCACGCTGTCTCCGCAGTACCCTCCCTGCATGGTCTGGGTTGTGCAGTTTGCGGAGCAGTAGGTGCATGTTGAGTCGTATGCAGGCGTGCATGGCTGGCCGTTCTGGCTGCCCTCGTCGCACTCCTCTCCCATGTCCAGGAAGTTGTTTCCGCAGAGCTGGGAGTTTCTCACTGCGTCAATGCTGATGTTTTTGTGGGGGACGTGGTCTATGTAGTTCAGCACAAGGCCGTTTATTTCCTGGTCAGGGATACTGTAAAAGAAGTCAAGCCTGTTGTCAGAGCTGTTGCCATCAATGTAAAGCACTGCCACATTCTTGAATATTCCCCTTGCCTCAAAGGTGTGTTCAACGCCGCCTATTGTGGCTGTTGTCTGCTGGTTAAGCTGGATGTCAACTCTCTGCGCAAAGGCCTGGTGAAGAGAAAAAATAAGAGTCAAAACCGCGATTGTTACGAGAATGGTTGTTTTTCTGCGTGTCATTCAGCACCCTCCGTTAGCTCTCTGGTATTTGTTACCACTGGTGAATGCGTAGCAATATTTAAATGTTTTGAATGGCGCCACTCATAAATGGTAAATATCCCGAAAAATTTTTAAAGCATGGTGAATTTGTAAACAACGATTCCGAAAAATGCTTCAGCGCTCAAAAAGAACCTACTCGCTTGAGGAACTGGCAGGCAGGGCCCTGAAGGATGTTAAAATCCGGAAGGGGGATTTGTTCTGGGAGCTCTTCTCTTACTGCGCTAAAGGGAGCCAAGGAATGCTTGCGTACAGCGAGGATTGGTATCCTGAGGGAGTAAATCTTGAGGGGGGAGAAAGCGTTCGCGGCCCATATGCCCAGGTCGCAGGCGTTCTCAGGGCTTCAAACAACGGCAACAAAGAATACAATTATGCAATCGGCCTGAAATTAATGCCTCGTGAAGGCATAATCGTTGAAGTGACTCTTTACGAAAGCCAACAGCATGCTCCCCGGAAAGCATCCGCTGTTCTTTCTAATCTTCCTGAGGGGGGATTAGAAGGAGTCCACGAGCAGATTAAGAACTACCTGGCGCTCGGTGTCAAAAGCATTATTGGAAGGAAATAACACCCTTTTCCATCCTCCTTCTTGCCCAAATGAATAAACTTTAAATACTCCTGCTTGTTTAGAATTCCACGTTCTTGCAGGGGATTGCTGCCTGTTTTCAGGCCTTTGCCCCTTGCAGGGCAGGAAATCTCGCATTTTGGGGCAAGAAGCCTTGCGCTCCGAGCAGCGGGATCTCTTCAGAGGCTCAATGATGACAAAGATAAACAGGATAGTGATGAAGGGCTTCAAGTCCTTCGCCAACAAGACAGAGATTGTGTTCGGGGACAAGTTCAACTGCGTCCTCGGCCCAAACGGCGCGGGCAAGAGCAACGTTATTGACGCTATCTGCTTCGTCCTAGGAAAGGGCTCTGCCAAAGGGCTGAGGGTGGAGAAGGCAACAAACCTCATATACAACGGGGGCAAGACAAAGAAGCCGGCCAAGGAAGGAGAGGTTTCCATCTACTTTGACAACTCCGACAGGACATTTCCAACAGATTCTGAGGAGATAAAGATAACAAGAATAGTGAAGACTTCCGGGCAGAGCATCTACAAGATAAACGACAAGAAGAGGACGAGGCAGCAGGTCCTTGAGCTCCTCTCTGTTGCAAGAATCAACCCGGACGGCTTCAACATAATTCTTCAGGGGGACATAGTTGACTTCGTGGAGATGAGCCCGGAGAAGCGCCGCCTCATAATTGAGGAGGTCGCAGGAATATCTGTTTACGAGGAAAAGAAGCAGAAGGCCCTGAACGAGCTTCAGAAGGTTGAGCAGAAGCTGAGCGAAGCTGACATCATCCTCACTGAGAGAAAAACCCACCTTCAGGAACTCAAGTCTGACAGGGACCAGGCCCTTAGGTACAGGGAGCTGGAGAAGGAGCTGCGCAGGGCGAAGGCAACCCTCCTCTCACTGCAGATTAAGGCAAAAAAAGAGTCCCTTGAGAAGATATCAAGAAGGCACGGGGACACAGAAAAAAGGATTGAGAAGGAGAGACAGCAGGTCAGGGAGCTATCTGAAAGGGTGAAGTCCCTTGTTGAGCAGGTTTCCGGCATCACGAGGGAGATTGAGGAGAAGGGGGAGAAGGAGCAGCTTAACATCCAGAAGGAGATAGAACAGCTCAAGGTTGACATCGCAACAAATGTCTCAAGGATAAGCTCAATAGAGAGCGAGCTCTCCCGCCTCTCGCAGAGAAAGAACCAGCTCCTTGCCTCAATAGCAGAGCTTGACTCAAAGACAGAGTCCCTGAACCAGAAGATAAAGAAGATAGACTCCCAGAAGGCATCCCTTGCTTCTGAGAAGGAGAAGCTTGAGAAGTCTGTTTCTGACTTCAAGAAGAAGAACAAGCTTGACCAGGCCCCCGAAATAGAGACCGACATTGAGAAGCTGGACTCCGAGGCAGAGGCGATCCAGTCAAGGATAGAGTCCCTGAGGCAGGAGCAGCAGGACCTCTTCAGGGAGAAGGACAGGCTTGAGCTTCAGATAAGCACGATTGACGAAAAGCTGAGGAAGGTCTCCGAGATTGAGAAGGAGCACGAAAAGGAGCTCAGGGAGCTGAAGAAAAGGAAGGAGGAGTTCAAGAAGATAACCCTTGAACTCTCAAAGCTCATCAACCGCTCCTCCTCGCTCGGGGCCCAGCTCTCCACTGCGAGAAGCAGGCTTATTGACGCCAACAACATCCTTGCCTCGCTGAGGTCAAAGTCCGGGCACGTGAAGGAAAAGATGTCCGTGAATGCCGCGATTGACGAGATACTCAACAACAAGGGCAGGTTCAAGGGCGTCTACGACATCGTTGCCAACCTTGGAAAGGTGGACAAGAAGTACGCCCTGGCGCTTGAGGTTGCGGCAGGCCCCCGCCTGAAAAGCATTGTCGTGGAGAACGACGAGGTCGCTGCGAAGTGCATAAAGCATCTGAAGGCAAGGAAGATAGGGGTTGCGACCTTCCTGCCCCTGAACAAGCTGAAGGCCCAGCCAGCGCCAAAGCCCGCGAAAGCACGGGACGCAGTCGGCCTGGCAATAGACCTCATATCCTTTGACCCCAAATTCAAGAGGGTTTTCAGCCATGTTTTCGGAACCACACTTGTTGTTGAGTCCCTTGACGCTGCAAGAAGCATAGGCATCGGCTCACAGAGGATGGTCACTCTGGACGGGGACCTGTGCGAGACCTCAGGGGCGATGATAGGGGGCTTCCGGCAGTCTCAGAGGCGCCTCAGCTTTGTGCAGACAGAGATACTCAGGGAGCTTGAGAAGGCAGAGAAGGAGTCAGAGGACCTGTCTTTGCTTGTGAAGAGGCTTGAGAAGGAGAAGGAGGAAGCAGAGATAAGGATTTCCGAGCTCAGGAGCAAAAAGGCGGAGCTTGAGGGCGAAATAATAAAGGCGGAGAAGAGCCTCCATCTCGACACAACCGACCTGGAGTCAAACGCGAGGGTCAAGAAGGACTTTGAGGAGGAGCTCAAGCTTGTTGAGAAGAAGCTGTCAGAGATACTCTCCGCAATCTCAAAGG
>CAYVGP010000081.1:0-5573 GCA_964451135.1 uncultured Methanosarcinales archaeon | reverse complement strand
CTGCAAAGGCTGGAAAAACAGAAAATCATACGCTTTGAGGAATTCGGAAAAAGCAAAAAATGCATTCTTATAAAAAAAGCGCATCCTTTGATATATGAAACTGAAACCAAAAGAAAAAACATTTTTTTGAAAAAACACAAGAACCTCAGGGTGCTCTGCAGAAAGCTTCATTCTCTCCCTTTTCCCTTTATTGCGCTGGTCTTTGGCTCTTATGCAAAAGGAAAAGCCCGTAAACACTCAGACATTGACATCCTAACAATCTCTGAAGACAACAGAAAACAGACAATCTATGAAACAACGAGGCTTCTTCCGCTAAAAATCCACCTAATCCAGATAAATTTCGAGGAATTCACGGTAATGTTAAAAAGCAAGGAGTTCAGCGTTGTAAGCGAAGCCACGAAGAAAAACATTTTGCTCGTGGGCATTGAGGACTATTACCGAGCAATTGAGAATGCTGTCTGAACGCAGAATCAGGGAAGCTGAACGAAATCTTAAGAATTACGTGAAGGAGGGGCTTCTGAGCAAGGTTCAGTTCAATCCAAAAATATTCAACATCTTAAGAAAGAACGCAGACGAAAGCCTAGAGATAGCCAATTTTTTGCGCGAAAACAACAAATCAAGTTTGTGGGTTATAACAACTGCCTATTACTCAATGTTTTATCTGGCAAATGCGCTTCTCTACAAATGGAGATATAAGATCGGGGACAGAATCAGCCACAAAGTGACTGCTGATTCTTTGATTGTGCTTGCAAGAAACAAGATTGCCAGAAACCTGCTTGAAAGCTATGAGGAATTAAGGGATGAGGCCCTCGCAATGATGAAATCAGATGAGCTGATAGACTCATTTGACTTTGAAAGAAGAAAAAGAGGACTCATTCAGTACAACACCCCCGAGGTAATAAAGCTCTCAAAAGTTGAAACCTCCCTGAACAGAGCAAGAGAATTTATGCTCGAAATAGAAAACATCCTGGACCGAGATGGCAACACGTAGTTGAGGAGCAGAGTTTTGCTTTTGAAAAACCTTAAAGCACTCTTCTTCTCAGAAAAAATCCCCCAGGCTCTTCTGGTTCTGCATCGTGGAGTGCTGCCTGACCTTCTCCAGCGTTGACTTGACCCTCTCAGGCGAAAAGTCGTGCTTCTCAACAAGGATTTCAAAAACCCTGTCCTCGTCAACAGGCCTCCACCTCAATTCGTAATCCTCAGTAACAGGCATGTTCTTGATTGTGTCAAAGACATCCCCCCACGGAAAATCCCAGCTCTCCCCCCACCTCGCATCCCTGAACAAGCCCTCAAAGTCCTTGCCGTGCTTCTTCACAAGAGCCAACCCCTTCTTCGGCCCGATTCCCTTTATGCCCCCGGGGTTGTAGTCCGTGCCCACAAGCATTGCCAGAGCTATTAACTGATCCGAGTCAATTCCCAGCGAGTTCAGGACGCTGCTAAGCTCTATCAGCTCCGGCTTCACTGTCACGTAGCCCATCTTTCCCGCCCTCTTTCTTTTGCCCGCGATGGAAAGGTTCCTCACAAGCCTCGGAGCGCCGTGAAGCAGGGAGTCAAAGTCCTGCGACACAGCAGCGAAGCAGTCCCCGCTCCTTGCCATGAACGCTGCCTGGGCCTCCCCCTCGCTCGGCGCCTGCACAACAGGAAAGCCCATCGCCTCAACGAGCTCCTTCGCCTCCCCCACCATTTCAGGAGTGAGCCTGCTTGTCCTTGACGCGTACTTCCTCATGGCTTCAACGTCCTCCTCCTGCGCAGCCTCCTCATACTTCTCAGCAGCTTCCTCTTTCAGCTCCTTCCTCCTGTCCAGCTCCCTTTTTTTGAGCTCAGGCACCTCGCCGTCAAAAACAAAGACAAGCTTGAGGTTCTTCTGCATCAGGTTTGAGGTCCTTGAGAACAACCCCACAAGGTGGCTTGTGACGTTTCCCCTGCTGTCAGTCAGGGGAGAGCCGTCAATCCCCCTTATTGTTGTGAGAAACTGGTAGAGCAGGTTGTGGCTGTCCACGGCAAGCACCTTGTTTGTCAGATCGTCAAGCCTTATCTCCCTTGCCTCAACAATGTCCCTTATCGCCACTCCCATTCCTCACACCCTCGCAAAAGCCATTCCTTTGAGCTCTCCCCTCAGAAGCTCCCCCGCCTTCTTTGTGAGCTCGCCTGTGACAACAAGCAAGACAGGCATCTTCTTGCTTTGCCCCTCAAGGTAGATTGAGGACAGGTCCTTGTCGGATATCCTTTTCTTGTTCTTTGCCTTGCACCAGAAAACAAGGGTTCCTGCAGCAGACGGAACCCTGACAACGAACTCCGCCTCCGAGCCCCTCCTCACAACGTTCTCGCTTATCACGCTTATTCCCTTGGACGAGAAATACGCCTTTACCTTGCCTATGAAGTCGTCGGAGACTGCCTGCCTGTTTCCCTCGCCGGATTTTCGCGGGGAGAGCGGCAGCTGCGCCTCTGCCCTTGGTTTTTCTCTCTTTTCCTCTTCACGAGCAGGCTTCTCAGGCTCCTCTTCTCTTTTCTGCTCAGGCGCCAGCATTTGCCTCACGGCTTTCTCTGCCTCTTCTTTCGGAAGCAGGTACCACTTCCAGAAAATCTCCTCCCCCTCACGGGTTTTAACCCTGAGGGGCTTTGCAAAGTCCCTTATCTGCCTCACTGACACTCTTTGAAGCGGCTCCAATTCCTTGTCCCTCAGTATTTTTCTCTCCTTGAGCAGCTCGTAAGTTCTTCTGTCCTTTTCGTTGAGCTTGTCCGCGAACCTCTGGAGCTGGTGCGCCTGCTCAGGCAGGTAGTAAAGCGGGGAGCCTCCAATCTTGACGCTGGATATCCTTATGACGCCCTTGCTCGCAAGCTCTGACAGCACAGCAGAGGCGAACAATAAGCTCAGCCCTGTCTCCTGGGTTATGTCCGCGGGTATCACCGGGCCCTTTCTCCTTATTATTGCCAGCACGTCGTCAGAAGACACCATGCTCCTGCCAATCCCGGCGGTGTTTAAATATTTTGTTGTCCAGCTTTCCACTTCTATTATCCCGAAACTGCCGCACGCCTGTAGGAGACATAAGGCATTAAGATAACCATCAGGATTTTTCCTGTTTTTGTTTCTTATGCGGGTGTTTACCTTTTGACTACAATAGTGGACAATATGTCTACATATATGATTGTTTCTGCCTCTGCCATGCTTATGTGCCTGCCCTTATCTTTTCGCGGAGGATGCGCTCAATCCTGCCCGCACATCGAAATATTTATATAGCGGTTGCTATAATTATATGTCGCATGCTAGAAAAATATAGCAGATACAGGATTTTGCAGGAATTTTTTGATTTTCCAACCAAGGGCTTCTTAATGAGGGAGCTCTCGCGCAGGACAAAAATAGCGCAGCCGTCTGTTATTAACCATCTTAAGGCCCTGATGGCAGAGGGTTTCGTATTCAAGGAAGAAGCAAACCCCTATCCCCTTTTCAAGGCAAACAGGGAAAACGAGATTTTTAAGATTCACAAAGCCTTTAACATTATTCTGAGAATAAGAACCTCTGGCTTGCTTGCCTACGTTTGCGATTCCGTGTTTCCGGACGCAGTAATACTTTTTGGTTCCTGCGTAAGAGGGGAAGATATAGAGGGAAGCGATATAGACTTATTTGTTCAGGCAAGGGAAAAGAAGCTGAAGCTTGAGGAATACGAAAAAAGGCTTAATAGGAAAACATCCCTGTTTTTCCAGGAAGATTTCGCAAAGCTGAGCAAAGAACTTAAAAATAATATTCTGAACGGCATAGTGCTTAAGGGCTACATCAAAGTGTTTTGAGATGAACCTGAGAAGGGTTACGCCGTATCAAACTGCTGAATAAAAATTGGGCTAGGCCCAGAAGCAAACTTTTTTATACCGGGGCGTTAATGCCCTGCTATGGCTCTGCTCAGCTTTCTTTTGGTTGTCTTCAGTTATATGTTTCTCGTGTTCTTCCTGTCAAGATTTTTCGTGCCTTTCCTCGGCTTCAGGAAAGAGCCCCTGCCTGAGAAAATACCTGAAGAGATGAAGCGCGACATTGAGATGGTTAAGAGGGCGAGCAGGACGAAAGAGGAGTTCCTCAGGAATGCGTACGAGTTTCTTAAAAAGAGGTTCCACGGCTCAAGAAGGCGCACAATAACCCAGCTGTTCGGGGTGTTTGACTCCGACATTGGCTCTCTCTACTCCCGCAAGGGGTTCCACTTCTGCACCCAGCTGAACCAGATAGTGCGGGTGTTTCTGGCAGGGAGCGGGTTTTTTCAGGATGAAGACATAAAAAGAAGGCACACTTTCTACATGGGAAACATCCACCAGTACCTTGAGGTAAGACTCAACGAGAATTGGGTTAAGGTGGACCTGTGGGCGGCTTATCTGGGAGTGCCACTCGGCGAGCGAAGGTTTTTGTGGTGAGGGCTGCGGAGTGATATCTGCTTGTCACCATGAATCCCTGTCTTTTACTCTAAAGAAATACCGTGTTCCTTGAGCAAGGAGGGTATCGTTTTTTCCAGCATTTTTTTCACTTCCTTCTCAGCAATGACTCCGTAGGTATCGTGTACATGCCAGACCTTCTTTTTTCAAAGAGCGCGATATACATTTCATAGAATGCTGCTCCAAATATGTTGCCGACAGCGATTTTTCTGCCTACTCTGTCTCTCACTTTATAACCCTTCTTAAGCAACACAATGTCCGCAATGCGTTCTATGGCATCGAAGCCATGGATGAATGCCGCACGATACTTCCTATGTTCCAGGAGGACACGGGCGCTCTCAAGGTCATCCTTGAGCAGAAGAAGCTGGTTCTGAGCGAGTTCATCTCGTTTCGTCTCGAGATCAATGCGGCGTATCGTGCCTCTCTTAAGCAATTCCTGCATTTCTTTCTCAAACATTCTCAATCTTCTCGAGAATCCTGGCATCTCCCGAAAGCAGTATCTTCTCTCTTGCTATGCTTTTGATGAGCGGCGACTTCTTAGTTATCATCTCCTCAAGCTCTTTGTCTTTCAATGCGATTCCGTGAATCTCTATCTTGTTGAGTTTGCCAATCATTCTTAATTTTTTACTCGCTTTTTCCGGATCATTTCCGACAACCAGAAGGTCAATGTCGCTCTCTGCCGTAGCTGTTCCGGCAGCAATTGATCCGAACAGGATGAGGGTGTTGCCTTGGAGTTTTTCAATGATCTCTGCCAGTATTGCTCGCTGGGTGTAAGAGATGCGTGGAAAGGCCTGCCTTTCCTGTTCGAAGAGCGTGTTGAGCAGGGGATAGAGTTTATTTTCTTTATCAAGAACATACAGGGTCTTTCTGCGTAACCTGCGCTTTCTCAGGATGCCTTCTGCAGTCAGCTGTTTGAGACAGTGCAGTCCGTATCCAACTCCAACTCTGGCGTCTTTAAAGATATCCTGCGTTGAAAAACTCCTGTGCGGATACTCGAAGAATAGGCGCAATATCTTTATTTTGCTTGTGGATCCAAGGATGTTTTCAAGCATCATTTTTCTTTATGAAGAAAAATATATGTTTTATTTAAATATTCTCTTTCTTAGGCTTTGTTGCAAGTTTTCATTTGTTGCACCTCATGAGGATGTTGTGGGTGAAGC
>CAYVGP010000080.1:0-5669 GCA_964451135.1 uncultured Methanosarcinales archaeon | reverse complement strand
TTTTTCATCAACATTTTTCTTAAAAAGGTTGTTCGTAAAAGATGGGCCTGGAGGGATTCGAACCCCCGACCCCGCGGTTAAGAGCCGCGTGCTCTTCCAGGCTAAGCTACAGGCCCACCATCACAGCGGAAAAACCCATGTTATTTATAAATTTAACCGCTGGAGTGAGTCAGGCGCTTTTCGCTCTTGCAGAGGTGAGATGCGCGTTTCTTCTCTCAATTCCCCCATCAGCTTCTTTCTCTTTTTCAGCTTGTAAAAGCTAGAAACAAGGGGGAGCTTAATATTCCTTGCCGTAATTCAAAGCCACTAATATAAGATCAGGGAAGCTTACTTCTCCGTCACCGTTGGCGTCTGCTCTGGGGTCAAACCCTGATTTCTTTCCGTAGTTCAGAGCAACCAGAATCAAGTCAGAAAAGCTGACCACTCCGTCACCGTCCAAGTCCCCGGGCCCGGAAACAGCGCTGCAGGACGCATCTGTGCTGCAATCAGAGTCGTCGCAGTCCACAAAGCTGTCGCAATCGTCATCCAAACCATTGCCGCAATCCTCAGAAGAAGCAAAAACAACCTGCTGGCAGTTTCCCCAAACGCCGCCTGAACAAACACGCTCGCCGGAAGCGCAAACACCGCTCAAACCAGAAACAACGCAGCTTTCCTTCTCCCCTTCAACGCAGCCAGCGCTTTCAGAGCTGCAACTGATTCCTGCTGCACTCAAAACCTTGTCCCAGCCCACCAACGCCACGCTTGTGTCGTCATCAACAGCAGCGAACAAGCCCATGGGAAAACCTGGCAAAGCCTTTTGAGTGGAAGCAACCCCGTCGGTGTTAGACACCCCTGTCAGGCGGATAGTTCCCAGATGCTCCCAAGAAACCCTGTCAAAAACCTCAAAGTCTGTTTGAGACCCGCGCTGGTCAGAAATCAGAATAAAACCAGAGCCGTCATCAGACAACCCGTCAGAGGGGCAGGAATAAAGAAGGATGCCCTCCTCGTCAGACTCAAAGGGCCCGTCCCCAAAAGAAGAGGAGCCGCCCCTGAAATAAGGAGAGCCATCGGGTTTATAAGCGTACACTCCCTCATTCCCAGAAGCGCCCTGCTCTTCTGGGACATAAATTATCTCATAAAAATCATCAGCCAAAACTGTCTCAATGCTCACCACAGGAGGCTTAAAAGAGCTGACAAATTCACCGTTCTCCCTGAAAATAAAGACCTCGTAATCAGAAGACACGTATATCAGGTCCCCGGAGCTTCTGTCCAGTATGTCCAGGTTGTTCTCCCCCGACTTAATCACATCGCTGCCGAAATCCCTGACAAAGGTTAGGTCTGGCAAAGAAAAAACATCCACTTTCCTAGCGCCTGTTTCTGTCACAAGCAACAAGTCTGAATCCTGGTCAACAACAACGCCATTGACAGAACTATCAAACCTCAGGGGGCTCAGCTCGTTGCCCTCAAAAGGGAACTTCCAAACCTCCACCAGGTCATTGGCTTTAGCAGTTACGAACAGCAATGTGTCAGCAGGATCAGGGGCTTCCCAGAAAGCTAAAGAATCAATGTTCCTGCCTGCGCCGTTCAGCACCATATCGGGGTCGACAGTCACAATCCCGAAAGGGGACAGCCCGCCAGAACTGCTGCCGCAGGAGGCATCTCCGCTGCAGTCAGGGTCTTCGCAGTCAGAGAGTCCGTCGCAGTCATCATCTGCGCTGTTGTCGCAAATCTCGGCAGCACCGGGATTAATCAGATCATTAGCGTCATCACAGTCTTTGGCCCCGCAGGAGCCACCGCTAACGTTAAATCCGTCGCTGTCGCTGTCAGTGCAAAAATCGCAGGGGCCGTTCCCGCACTTGCCGCACGTGTTCAAGTCCGCGGAGGGGCAAAAACCCCCGCACCCGTCACTTTGGCCGCACAAATCACCAGTGCATTGGGGGTAGCACCCCCCTCCGCCTCCGCCAGACACAAAATCCCCCACAGACTCATAAAACGAAAACAGCCACTCTTCCAGATTTGTGTAGCCGTCCCCGTCATCGTCGCCATGAGGGTTGGGCGGAATGCTCAAAGACCTTCTGGACAGGACTTCTCCAGCAGCATAAGGCCATCCGCCAACTTCTTCCTGGGAATCAATTACGCGCCCTGTTCTGCTTACCACTTCATTCATTACTCTCTTGTCCACAGGGTCCCTGTCACCCGGCCTTGCGCCAGCATTGCTAATAACGTAGTCATAAACCTCGCTGCTCGGCATCGCTGAGAAGCCAGAAGGCCACAGGGGAGGCGCGGGAACCTTGGGATCGGGCCCTGAACCAATAAGCTTTACAGCGCTCCATGCATCTGAGGGGCGTTCATTGTCAACAATTATGTCATCAACATAAACAGACGGCCTTGTTGAGACTATGATATCTATTGCAGGACTGGACGAGGATGTGTCAGGCCCCCTTAAATAAACATTGCCGACAATAGCAGCCTGAGGGCTCTTTCCGTCTGCATTCAGACGAGTAGCCCTCCCGCTCTTCCAGTTGTAAATGAGATTGTTGGCCATGACCGCTGTGGGGTCAGGGGGGCTGTCCCCGCTGCTCCAAAGGATGTTTCTGTCCTTGTTGTGAGCAAGAAGGTTTCTTATGAAAGCAACGTTTCTGGAGGTGTGAATCAGCATGATTCCCTTTGAATGGCAGTTTTCAGGATGCACCCCGGCGCAGTCAAGGCCTTCGCTGACAATAGAGTTGCTGAGGGTGACATCGCGTGAGCCGTACCCTACATTGAAGTTTTCGTCAATGCTCCAGCTTATGGAGAGATGATCCAGCACGATGTTGTAACTGTTTTGGGTTACATGAAGTGTGTCCCACTCCTTTCCTTTGGGTATCTTGTCGCCCATCCTGAAGCGAATATGCTGAATAAGAACATCATGCACCTTGATTAGTTCGATCATTGAGCCAGCCACAGTTATTCCGGGGCTAGGAGCAGTCTGGCCTGCAATCGTGAGGTAGGGATTCCTTATCTGCAGGGGTGAATTCAGCCATATTGTTCCCGCAACCTCAAACACGCAAACCCTGGGCCCAGAGGCCTCAACGCACTCCCTCAGGGAGCCAGAGCCGGCGTCATTTAAGTTAGTCACCTTAAAAACACTTGTGCTTGGAGAACTCAAATGCCTCCCGCTTCCAGCCACGGTGTCAGCGCCAAACCCAACCGCACCGGGAAACGCTGGCAAACCAAAAACAAGACCAGCTACCGCAACAAAACACGCCCAGAAAACCAGCACAAAGCGTCCAACCAGCATAAAAAGACGCACTCACAAAACAACTATAAAAATGTTTGCAAAAAACCGGCAATTCCTTCGCACTCCTTGATAGCCCGCTTGCAGGGTGCCTTGAGCGCTCTTAGCCGCCACTCCCCACTTCCCTTGGCTGCGTAAGGGTTAAAAGCCATTGTTCGGGTTTTTTGTTCATGCTCAGAAACACATTCCTCTTTTTAGACCGGCTCGGCCGTAAGAGGGAACGCATGCTGTGGTCAATGGGCATAAGCGATTGGGACGCATTTTTGAGGCAGAAGCGCCTTAAGGGGGTGTCTCCCCAGGCAAAACTCCTCTATGACATGAAGATAAGGCGCGCTGTCAGGGCATTAAGAGAGGAGGACTCGGAATTCTTTGCAGCTGCTCTTCCTGTCTCAGAGCACTACCGCCTCTACGACGAGTTCAGGGACAGGGCTCTTTTCTTGGATATTGAGACCTCTGCTTATTACCGGGACATCACAGTTATCGGGATGTTTGACGGGGAAAGGATTATGACGATGGTTAAGGGGTACAACCTTTCAAAAGAGCTGCTTCTCAGCACATTGTCAAGGTACAAGCTCATTGTGACCTTCAACGGGCTCTGCTTTGACTTGCCAGTTATTGAAAGGTACTTCGGCATAAAAATAGCCCTTCCGCATGTTGACCTCAGGTTTGTGTGCAAGCGCATAGGCCTAGCAGGGGGGCTTAAGAGGATTGAGGGGGAGCTGGGCATAAGAAGGGACGACGGGGTCACGGGAATAACAGGGGAGGACGCTGTGTATCTGTGGGAGGCTTTCAGGGCAACGCGCAACCCTTCTTACCTGCATAAGCTGTTGAGGTACAACGAGGAGGACGTAATCAACCTGGTTCCTTTGGCAGACTACGCAGTTCCGTTGCTGTGGTCATTGGTGCGGGCAGACTCCGCTTTTATGAAAAAGCAGGTTGCACAATACGAGCGAATTCACAAGCTTTAAATATCTCGGCTTAATCTGTTAGCTTGCACTTGAAAGCGGGGGCTCTTTTGAGTGGGTTCAGAGATTCTTGAAGTGCAATAAGCCAACAGGAGGTGGTATGATGGCATACCCGCATAAGCTTCCAGAGCTGGGCTATGATTACAGCGCACTGGAGCCGCACATTGATGAAGAAACGATGAGGATACACCACACAAAGCACCACCAGGCGTACGTGGACAAGCTTAATGCTGCATTGGAAAAGCATCCCGAGCTGCACTCAAAGAGTGCGAGGGAGCTGCTGGAAGGGCTTGAATCCCTGCCCCAGGACATAAAGGCTGCTGTGAGAAACCACGGAGGGGGGCATTTCAACCACTCCTTCTTCTGGCCACTGCTCAAGAAAGGGGTTGGTGCTGAGGGCGAGCTCGTTGAAGAGATAAAGGCAAGGTTCGGAAGCCTTGATGCATTCAAGGAGGAGTTCTCAAAGGCGGCATTAGGGGTTTTCGGCAGCGGCTGGGCGTGGCTTGTTCTTGACAGAAGCGAGCTTAAAATATTGACAACCCCCAACCAGGATTCTCCTGTGAGCAAGGGAATGTCTCCGATAATGTGCATTGACGTGTGGGAGCACGCTTATTACCTGAAATACCGCAACAGAAGGGCGGAGTACGTGAACAGCTTTTTTGAAATAATAAACTGGGAGCAGGCAAACAAAAACTTTTCAGAAGCAAAGAAGCAGTGAGCAACAAGGAAACAATACGAGGAGGTGGTTTTGATGAAGATTAAGAAGGCAATGAACGATGCCCTGAACAAGCAGCTGAACGAAGAGCTCGAGTCAGCATACATCTATCTGGGAATGGCCGCGCATTTTGAGGCCCAGAGCCTCAGGGGATTTGCAAACTGGTTCAAGAAGCAGGCGCAGGAAGAGGTAGCTCACGCAATGAGGTTTTTTGACTTTATAAACAACAGAGAAGGCAATGTCAAGCTGTTCAATGTGAAGGCAGGGCCGTCTTCCTGGAAAAGCCCCTTGGCTGCATTTGAGGCAGCCTACAAGCACGAGCAGGAAGTCACAGCCATGATTCACAGGATCGTGGATATGGCTGCCAAGCAGGGAGACCATGCCACAAGAGTCTTCCTTAACTGGTTTGTTGACGAGCAGGTTGAGGAAGAGGCCCAGACAAAGGAGATAGTTGAGCGGCTTAAAATGATAGGGAACTCAAGAAGCGGGCTCCTGGTTCTTGACGCAGAGCTTGGGAAAAGGGAAGACTGACTGAGTGACACTATTCCTTTCTTTTTTCTTCTTTTTTCTTCTTAGTGTTCTTCTTTCTGGTTTTGTAAAACAAGTATGCAGTGCCCCCTGCTGTCACAACAAATAGCGCAAAGCTCGAGTCACAGGAGATGAACGTCGACGTACTGCGGCTGTACAACGGTCGCACCGGAGACGGCAAAACGGTGCCTGCCGACAAGTGGTG
>CAYVGP010000079.1:0-5754 GCA_964451135.1 uncultured Methanosarcinales archaeon | reverse complement strand
TTTAAGACTCGCTCTACTTCACCCTTGCATTCATCATAGTGAATCGGATTCCAGTTCTCTGCTCTTTTTTGTCCGTAAATAAACCAGTTTAGAAAAAGTTTCAGGGAGTCCTTATCTTTATATCCTGCATAGCCTATTTGTTGTGAAAAGGGTATTTTGTCAGCTATTCTTTTCACAAAAGCTTGCTTATTTTCGGAGGGTGATTCCAGAAAAAAGTAAATCCTGCCCAATTCAACCCCGTTCTGCCTTATTTCAAGAATCTTATTGGCCATAGTGCTTTTTTATACCCAAACTAATTGAATAGATGGGTATTTCATCATCTGTAAGATCCAATATTTCTTTCACAGTATCATCACTTCACAGCATAAGCCTCCTCAGGTTTGTTTCTTTGTCCAGCACGCGCTTCACTGTGCCCTCGTCCCTTAGGATGTGCACTTCCACCATTGGCCCTGCTGTTCCCTCAACAAAATGCCCTCCTATCACAGAAAAGTCCTTTGTGGCGAGAGAGATGTGGGCGTGGATGATGGGGCTGTTGTTCTCAAGCGCGATGTTGCCTGCCAGAGAAAGAATCTCGCACTGCTCCTCAACCCTCTTCTCAATGTATTCCTTCTTCCCGGTTGAGTAATATGCCAGCGTGATGCCGCGGGCTGCGCCTATGGCAAAAAAGGCGCCTGAGAAGATGTTCTGCTTCCCGCACCATTCAGCAATGCCCTTCACTATCGGCTCGCCCTCCCCGATCACCAGAAGCCAGCCGTAGGATGTTTGTTTCGCTTTCATCTCACTCCTTCTCCAGTATGACCGCCCTTGGAAAGAGCTCCTTGAACCTTTCCGCGTCTTTCCTTGTTCCTATTATTGAGCCCCAGTGCATGGGCACAGCAACCCTTGGCTGTATTGCCTTGGCCGCCTCTGCAGCTTCTTCCGCGGTCATCACGTAAGTGCCTGAGACAGGCAGCATCGCAACGTCAATGTTCCTTAATCGCTCCATCTCAGGGATGAAGTCGCTGTCTCCAGCGTGGTAGTACCTCTTCTTGTTCATCTCCACTATGTAGCCCACCCAGTCGTTTTCCCTCACGTGAAACCTCTTGTCCTTGTTGTAGGCGGGCACAGTCCTCACTGTGATGCCCTGCGCATTGTACTCCTTGTTCGGCTCAACAAGGGTTACCTTTCCGGGGAAGTCCCTTATCTTGCTCTGGCAGTCGGGGGGGATAAGTATCTCTGTTGTTTCGTCGGATATGCTCATTATGTCCGGGACAGAGCAGTGGTCAAAGTGCTCGTGGGTTATGAGTATTACCTGTGCCTTGGGCCTTCCCCCTCCAATCTCGTACGGGTCTATGTAGATGTTCTTCTCTCCTGTTATTAGAAAGCTGTCGTGGCCGAGCCAGTGGAGGTCCTCCATTTGCATCACCTCGTTTTTTGTTGTTGCAGCACATTCTTACTCGTGCTGCAGGACTAAATTCTTATCTTCCCCTTAACCATTATCGCTTTTCCGTCCGCAAGTATGGTCGGATTTCTTATGACGCCGTCAAGATGCACATTAACTCCGACTTTGCCGCCGAATGACTTGTTGTTTCCAAGGGCAATGTGGCACGTTCCCAGCGCCTTCTCGTCCTCAAGCACTTTCCCGGTTATCTTGGCAGCAGGGTTTGTTCCTATGCCGAGCTCTGCAACGTTGAAAGCCATTCTTCCGTGCTTTGAGAGCTCATTCTCCAGCATTTTTGCGTCCCTGCCGCCCTCAAAGCGCACGGCAAATCCCTTTTCCACAGTTACTTTTATTGGTTTCCTAAGAAGCCTGCCTGTCACGGGGTTTCCGCAGTCAATAATGTAAACGCCGTTTGTTTTTCCCTCTATGGGCGCAAAGCAGGCCTCTCCGCCTGGCAGGTTTCCCCACGCACCCTTCCTGTCGTAAATACCTCCCTTCTTTCCGTGGCACTCTCTGGCCCCTATAGTCATCTCTATGGCTGTTCCCACCTGTGTTGTTATTCTTATTTTTTTGGAGCCCTCCAGCGCAGAGCATATTCTTCTTGTGAGTGCCCTTATCTTCCTGTAGTCAGGGCTGAGCGTCCTTGCCATCATCTCGGGAGTCACGCCGGGCATTGAGGCGAGCCGCACGCCGTTTTTTGTCGCGTTTTTTCTCGCCCTTGTGTGGCTGAGGGATTTCAATGTGGGAGCAACGACAACATCCGCTTTTCTCATTGCCTCTGCAACAAACCCCGGGGGCTCTTCCCCGTGCATCCTCGCGCTGGGGAAAACGAGCTTGAAAACCCTGCTGCAAAGCCTCATTCCCTCCTCAAAGAATGCGTTGGCAACGTCCTCCTTTTCGGGGTTCGTAACAACAAGCAGTGTTTCGTTTTTCCTAAGCCCCATGTTTATGAGGAGTGCTCTTCTCGCTGCTTTGTTAATCTCTGCTTTTTTCATTTATGGTTTCCTCCGCCATTTTCATTGCTGAAACCAGAACATCCTCCCTGAATGAGGGCGCAATCACCTGCAGCCCGACAGGAGCCTCATCAATCAGTGCAAGGGGAACTGTTCCTGCGCAAAGCCCTGCAAGGTTCGCAGGTATCGTGAAGGCGTCGTATGCGTACATCGCCTTGGGGTCTGTTATCTTTTCGCCGATTTTGTGCGGCAGCATAGGAGTGACAGGGCTTATGATGAAGTCGCACTTCTTGAAGCTCTCCGCAAACTCCTTTGCCATTGCTTTTTTTGCTGCAAGAGCCTTCCTGTAAAAGACTCCCTTGAACTCCGCCCTGCATATCTCTCTGCCTCCAAGAATCCTCCTGAGCACCTCTGTGCCGCAGTTTTCTTCTATCCTGCGTCCGTAAAGCCTTCCGCTGAACTTCCTGGTTCCTGAGAAGAACTCCACGTAGCAGAGCAGGTAGTAGCTCTGCACCGCAGCCCTCACAAGCGGAAGGCTTATTCGGATTACTTGGCCGCGAAAGCGCTCCGCGATTTTCTCAGCAGCCCCGCTGACAGCTTCTTTTATTCTCTTGTCCCTGCACATATCAAGCATTTCCGCGACAAGGCCTATCTTCGGGTTCTTCAGCTCCTTAAGGGAAATTCTCAACGGCTCCTGGGTCATGACAGCGTCATTCTGGGAGGGCTCTGCGATTGCCTCAAGAAGCAGGGCTGCGCTCTGGACGTCCGGAGCTATGGGCCCGACCTGGTCAAGGCTCATGGAGAGGTCTATGAGGCCGTGCCTTGAAACCCTTCCGTACGTGGGCTTAATTCCCACAACACCGCAGTGCGAGGCCGGGTTTCTTATTGAGCCCCCTGTGTCAGAGCCGAGCGCAAGGTCGCACATGCCTGCTGCGACAGCAGCGCAGCTCCCTGATGACGAGCCGCCGGGGATAAGGGCCGAATTTCTGGGGTTTCTTGTGGGCCCGAAGGCGCTTGTCTCCCCGCTTGAGCCGCAGCAGAACTCGTCGCAGTTGGTCATCCCTATGACTATTGCTCCCTGCTTCTTCATTGACTTTATCACGTCAGCGTCGTATGTTGAGACGTAGTTCTCAAGGGTTTTGGAGGCGCAGCTTGCCCTGTATCCCTTTACGTTTATTGCGGACTTCACCGCTACGCAGAGCCCGAAGAGCCTCATGGTTTCTTTCTCTTTTGAGTTTTCAAGCTCCTTTGCTTCTCTCAGCACTCTTTCCCCGTCAACCTCCAGAAAGGCGTTTATGTTGCTGTCAAGCTCATTTATTTTATTGAGGAACTGCTTTGCGTTCTCAACAGGGCTCAGCTCGCCTTTCCGCATGAGTCCGGCTTTTTGGGCTGCGTTCATTTTAGTTCTGCCAAGACAGTTGTTCCGTCAACAACAACATCCCCCTCCCCCACCTTTATCTCATGATTGCCGGGGATCATAACAGCGACCTGGCTTCCGAGGGATATGAGCCCCAGAGTCTGGCCCTTCCTCACCCTGTCGCCCTTCTTCACAAAGCAGTGTATTCTCCTTGCAACAAGACCTGCTATCTGAACGACCTTGACCGTTCTTTTCGGGCTGGAGCCCCTGATTGTTATTGCGTTGTGCTCGTTCTCAAAGCTCCTCAGTTCCTTTGCCTTCCATACCGCGTTCCTGAAGCGCCCTTTTCTGTATTTAACCCCTACAATTTCCCCTTCTATCGGAGACCGCTGGTAGTGGACGTTCCAGAGGTTAAGGACTATGACAACGAGCCAGCATTCATTTCCCATGCCCTTGGCATCAAGAAAGACTGCTCCTTTGTTTTTTCTTACAGCTACCTGCCCGCTTTTTAATTTTATGATTCTGCTTACTTTGCCGTTTGCAGGGCTGACCACAGAGCTGCCGTAGGGGATTTTTCTGGCAGGGTGCCTGAGAAAGAAGAATCTGTAAGCTAAAAAAAGGGCTACGGCAGAAAGCAAAATCGCTGAGAGGGCGAAATAAATTGCGCTCATGAAGCGTGATGAAAGAGGCGGTGTTAATAAATATATCGCAGCCCATTGGAAAGCTATAAAAACAACCACGTCTTAGTAGTTGGCTTAAAAGAAGGTGAGTTTAAACGGCAACCGCAGCAGCAAGCATTGACTCTCTAGTTGAAGAAAGAAAAGCACTGGGCAGCGAAGAGGAAGTTCATTATTTCTTATCGCCCAAACAGATCGAGGAAGATGGTTTCTTTGAACGTTTTATGAATAATCTCGGCGGGAATGGCGAAACATGTTACCTTTTGAGGCTTTTTTACCTTCCCCGTCCCGAAAGTGAAAAAAACAACGGCAAAGTAAAGAGAGAATACGAGTTTGAAAAGGCAATAATTTTGCCTGCGGGCACAAGGCATGAAACATATTACGCGGAAAAGCTTGACGAGTTGTACCGCGACTCTGAAAACAAGCCTGTGGGAATACAACTCATTCACAAGGGTTCTGGGGAGTTCGCGGTTTCTTTTGGCAACACGTCCTATGAGCTGAACTGCGACAGGAAAGTGTGCCATTCCCCCGAAAAGATTGAGGAAGCAATATCCTACATCAGTCAGGTGATGAAAGACAAGCATTACCAGATAATGCCTGTAAACGGCCAGAAGCAGCCAACAGGCTCTCGCGCATAACAAGATTTTTATTCTTCGCCTTCTTTGCAGCTGGAATGAAGCCTGTTATTCTTGACTGCTACACCGACGAGCCCTCAGGGCTTGGAGTCCCCCCTTACCTGGGCACCTACCCGAGGTACCTCTTCGGAGCGCTCTTGGACAAGAAGCCAAAATACCTCACAATAGACGACCTGAGGGCGGCTCTCTTATTGAGAAAGCTGCCCGACAAGGAGAAGGAAACAAAGACGAACATAAGGGTTTACAACCTGACAAGGCCTGTTGAGGAGACAAGAAGAATTCTCAAAGGTTCAGACGTGATGTTCGTGTCAGGAGGCATACAGACCCCTGGGAAGTACCTCTCCGCTGTTCCCGGCACATTCAGGGAGCTTGCAAGGTTGTTAAGGCCCCTTCCAATGAAAAAAGTGCTTGTTGGGCCTGCTGCAAGCCTCGGAACAAGGCTGGAGGGGGGCAGGCACCAGGAGCGCATTGAAACAGGAATCTTTGACGCTGTTGAGCCGGACTACATGGGGATCGAGGACTACGGCAAGATTGACCTGTACGCAGAGGCGGGAGCGGAGATACTTGAGCAGATACCCTTCCCTGTTGTTGTGGAGCTTGAGGCAGGAAGGGGGAGCCCGACGAGGTGCCCACTCCGCACAGAGCCACTGAAGCACCCCGTTGAGGCAAGAGAACCGGAGAGGATAGTTTCTGAGGCAAGAAAGCTGTCATC